>CAZIAU010000294.1:0-4748 GCA_964536755.1 uncultured Bacteroides sp.
GATGATCATACTTATCTATGTTTTCCTTGGAGCCTTTGCCGCAATTTCAGGTTATTTACTGGGCAGGTCTGCCATAAGAAACAGAAATGGCCAGGCACCAGTACCCGACTATCCTGATCCATATGCTGCATCGTGGAAAAACAGTGATCATGGTCAGTCATTCAGGATAGCCCTGTTGATTATGCACATCCTGATGATCCCGTCCATGCTTATTCTCATTAACCATTACGGGCTTACCCTCATATCGGTTATCCCGGCAATTTTATATATCACTTTCCTCCTTATTTACTACAAGCGTATCCTGGGCCGGTTGAAGAAACCGTTGTTCTGGAGCCAGCTGCTGCTCATGACGGTTATAGCCGGGCTCTTCTGGAATCCTCCCGGGATGGAGAAAATTAAAATGGGAAGTGGATTAATAGTAGGACTGGAAATGAGCCTTCGTGCTGTTCTGATTGTTTCAGCATTTTCGGGTCTTTCTGTCGAGATCAGGAATCCAAGGATTACTGAAAGGCTGCTGGACATGAGATTCGGGAATGCTTATGCAGCTTTGTCATTATCATTTAATTCACTACCTGTGATGCTGGACCGTTCCCTGGATTTCAGGTCATTCATAAAAAGGCCTTTTAAATCATTTGCCCATCTGATTACTGATGCCGAATTGTGGCTGAAATGTTATCAAACACATCTGAAAGAATAATTTAACCCAATTCTAAATAGCTGTATCTGTCTGGCTATATGTTTTTTATTAACTATCTACATATTTAGATGTATTTATCAATGTTATTGCCATAACAACGAGCGGTTAAAATATTTAATTTCGCTTCTCATTTACAGGATACACTCTACTTATTAACTATTCCTTGTAATGACAAACCGAAGAGATTTTATCAGGATTTCCGGGATAGGAATGGGCGGATTGGCCATGGGTGCTTCAGGATTAAGTTTTGCCAGAAGCCTTTCGACAAATCCGCCGGAAGGCTCCAGGCTGACTGTTGATGCCACACGGACTCCAACATACTGTGAAGTTTGTTTCTGGAAATGTGCCGGATGGGTCTATAAAAATGAAGAGGGTAAGATCTGGAAAGTTGTCGGGAATGATGAGGATCAGCACAGCAACGGCCGGTTCTGCCCGCGGGGTACGGGCGGACCGGGTATGTACTACGATGAGGACCGGTTGAAGACCCCGCTTATCAGGACTGAAGAACGCGGAAAACAGGTTTTCAGGGAAGCCACCTGGGATGAAGCCCTGGATACTATTGCGGAGAAATTAAAAGGGATTGCCGAGGAACACGGACCCGAATGTGTGGCACTGCTTACCCACGGATCGGGGGGAAAATATTTGGGGGACCTGTTAAAAGCTTACGGTTCAGGCAGCATTGCCGCACCGTCATATGCCCAATGCAGGGGGCCAAGGGAAGTAGCTTATTACACGACCTTCGGAGAGGGGGTGGGCAGTCCCGAAAGAACCGATATAAGGGATACAGATTGCCTGGTACTTATCGGATCACACCTGGGTGAGAACATGCACAATGGCCAGGTACAGGAGATGTCTGATGCCATCGGCAAGGGAGCATCTATTATTACTGTTGATCCCAGGTACAGTATCGCTGCCAGCAAATCAAAATACTGGTTACCCATTAAGCCTGCAACCGACCTGGCGTTGTTGCTGGCATGGATCCATGTGATCATTGAGGAAGGATGGTATGATAAAGAGTATGTTGAAAAATATACCTACGGTTTTGACCAGCTCAGGTCGCATGTTCGTAATATGACACCCGAGTGGGCCTACGGGATCACCACTCTGCATCCTGACCTGATCCGGAAATCCGCAAAGGAAATGGCCGATGCTGCACCTGCAGTGATCATCCATCCGGGCCGCCATGTTACCTGGTATGGAGACGATACCCAGCGCAGCAGGGCAATGGCCATACTCAATGCGCTCCTGGGTTCATGGGGACACAGGGGTGGTTTTTACAACCCTGAATCAGTTGAAATCCCTGCCTGGCCGCATCCGCCATTTCCTGTACCCCGCAGAACCTGGAAGGATGCTTATCCCAACCAGTATAACCTGGCATTTGAAACCATTTCTACAGGGATTTGTGATGCAACAATTCCCGAGTTAAGCGCAGCGTGTAATTTCAAAGGTTGGATCGTCAATGGCACCAACCTTCTTAAGACCATCCCCGATTCCGAAAAAACCCTGAGAGCCATCCAGAACCTGGAACTGCTGGTGGTAATCGACACCATGCCTATGGAGATCACAGGCTGGGCCGATGTGATTCTTCCGGAATGCACCTACCTGGAGAGGTATGACTCCATCAGGAACAGTCCCCACCGGAAACCTGCCATTGCACTGCGAATGCCCGCGGCAGTACCCATGTATAATACCAAACCCGCCTACTGGATTGCAAAAGAGCTTGCGAACCGGCTTGGGCTCGGAGACTATTTCAGCTGGAATTCAATCGAAGAGATGCTTGACTGGCAACTCAAACAGGTGGGGAGCTCCCTGGAAGAGATGCAACGGATAGGGGTTAAAACATTTGATCGCACGTATGACGATCTCTATTTTATACCGGGACAGGATGTGGAATTCTATACCAATTCGGGAAAGATCGAGTTGTACAGCACCTCTCTGGCAGCCGAAGGGTTTGATCCGCTTCCCGTCTACACTCCTCATGAAGAACCACCGGAAGGTTATTACCGGTTGAACTATGGAAGGGCCCCGTCACATACTTTCAGCCGGACCAGTAACAATGCCCTGCTGACAGATATCATGGATGAAAATATGGTCTGGGTTAATCCCAAGGTAGCAGTGATCTGGGGAATTAAAACAGGACAGTACGTCTGGCTCGAGAACCAGGATGGGGTCAGGTCCTCCTTTCCTTTGAAAGTAAGGGTAACCGAGAGGATCCGATGGGACAGTGTTTATATGGTTCACGGTTTCGGGCATACCAATAAATTACTTTCCAGGGCTTACGGTAAAGGAGCCAGTGACTCGGAACTGATAACAAAAGTCCATGTGGATCCCATAATGGGAGGAACAGGAATGAGAGGCAACTTTGTCACCTTTAAGTTTGAACCAGCAAAAACAGAAGCCGGGTCATGAGGTACGCAATGGCCATAGATACCAAGAAATGTGTGGGCTGCAGTGATTGCGTTGTGGCCTGTCAGACCGAAAATAAAGTACCCATCGGGTATTGCCGTGACTGGGTGGTAGAGGTCACCGACGGAACCTATCCAGAACTGGAGATCGAGATCCGTTCGGAGCGCTGTAACCATTGCAACAACTCCCCCTGTGTAAGGTGCTGTCCGACCGGAGCCAGTCATTATACAGATGGGGGTATTGTACTGGTCACACACGAAAAATGTATTGGCTGCGGAGCCTGTATTACCTCATGCCCCTATGATGCCCGTTATTCCCATCCCGATGGATATGTGGACAAATGCACCTTCTGCATCCACAGGATCAAAAAGGGACTGGAGCCTGCATGTGTGGCTGCCTGTCCCACTAAATGCATGTATTTCGGAGATCTTGATGATCCCAACAGCAAAGTATCGGAGATCCTGAAAGTGAGAAAGTATAAAACCCTGATCCCGGAAGCAGGGACCGATCCCCAGTTGTATTTCCTTATCTGACCAATCATGAGAGAAGAAATCATTGTAAGCGGCCGCTCCAATCCACTGATTGATCCACACCTGCATATCTGGCACTGGCAAATTCCTCTCTATCTGTTTCTGGGGGGGCTTGCAGCAGGCATACTGTTTTTCGCAGGATTGTATACGATCCTGGGCAAAGAGAAGGAATACAGGACTGCTGTAAAGATAGCACCACATATTGTTCCCTTTGTACTTGTTATCGGACTGATAGCGCTGTTGCTGGACCTTAAGCATAAGCTCTATTTCTGGAGACTGTATACCACGATCAGGATCGAATCACCCATGTCATGGGGTGCCTGGGTTTTAATGCTTGTCACTCCACTCTCATTTATCTGGTCGGCCCTGCACATCAGAGAGATTCTTCCGAAATGGAACTGGAAATTCAAAATATTCATTGTACTGGAGGAGTTCTTCCTTAAGTACAAGTTATTCATAGCCTGGATCATGACAATCTCTTCCGTCATCCTGGGTGTTTATACCGGTATCCTTTTCTCGGCATTCAATGCGCGTCCCCTGTGGAACACCTCCATTCTGGGTCCACTTTTTCTTGCTTCCGGACTCTCTGCAGGAGCAGCGGTAATCATGCTACTTTCAAAGGATCACCATGAACGTTCCGTCTTTTCAAAAATCGATATAATCATTATTGTGGTGGAAATGTTCCTGATCATCCATATGTTCATGGGTTTCCTTGCCAGCACCCAGGTCCAGATCAATGCGGCTGAGCTTTTCCTCGGGGGCCCCTACACTGCCTCGTTCTGGATCTTCGTGGTTATCCTGGGTATGATCATCCCCATAATACTTGAACTTCTGGAACTGAACAGATTCAAAATCCCTGTTCTGATTCCTGCTACCCTTGTACTTTTCGGCAGTCTGATGCTCAGATTCCTGATCGCATTTGCCGGACAGGAAAGCAGGTGGCTATATTAAATAATCATATATCTATCGTACAATGAACACATCCAAGAAAGCAACAACAAAAACCAGGTACATTAATCCTTACCTGGGCGGGGTACTGCTGGGACTTGTCCTTATTGCTGCCAACTTTGTTTCAGGACGTGGGCTGGGAGCTTCCGGAGCCGTTAAAAGCACAG
>CAZIAU010000295.1:0-4740 GCA_964536755.1 uncultured Bacteroides sp.
AGCAGGTTGTTGACGCGATGAACATTCCTGTTTTCGCCAGTCTGAACGCTGTTTACAAAGAGTCCTGGGTTGAATATGCAACTCTCATTGAAGGAACAGGGGTGGACGGACTGGAACTCAATTTCTTTTCGGTTCCGCGTGATTTTGACAGGTCGGGTCACGACATCATTCTTCAACAAATTGATTTTCTGAAAGCTGTAAAGGGAGCCGTAAAAATACCTGTGAGTGTCAAACTCAGTCCTTTCTACACCAACGTATTGAAGACCATCAAGGATTTGGATTCGGCGGGAGCTGACGCCTTCGTACTTTTCAATCGCCTTTTTGAACCTGATATTGATGTGGAAGCCGAAAAGCATGCCTCCCCCTGGAACCTCAGTACACATAGTGACCACAGGCTCTCAATCAGGTATATAGGACTGGCCTACGATAATATCAACGCCACAATGGCAGCTAATAACGGTATTTACGAAGGTATAGACATTGTGAAAATGATCCTTGCAGGAGCCACGGCAGTCCAGGCTGTAAGCACATTCTACCATAACGGAATCGGTCATGCTTCATCCATGTTGAAAGAGCTGGAAGAATGGATGGACAGAAAAGGTTACAGTTCAATCGACGAGTTCAGGGGCAAACTGAGCAGCAAGGCCATCAATGATCCGTTCGTTTACAAGCGTGCCCAGTATATAGACCTGATCCTGAAATCAGAGGAACACTTCAATCCCGTGCTTTAGTGCGTAGTGCATATCCTTAAGAGAATTACCTATTTCCTGGGATAAATAATCTTGTAATCGATATCCACATTCCCCTTGCTTATCGCCTTCAGGCGTGATGCAAGTAATTTACGGCGGATGGGATTTATCTTATCTACGAAAAGTTTCCCGTTAAGGTGATCGTATTCGTGCTGAATGACGCGCGCACGCATTCCGTCGTATTCCTCTTCAACCAGGTTCCACTCAGGATCATAATATTCTATTCTGATATTTGAGGGCCTGGAAACCTCTTCATGTATTTGCGGGAGACTCAGGCAGCCCTCTTCAAAGGACCAGTTCTCCCCCCACTCTTCAACTATATACGGGTTAATAAAAGCCCTTTTGAAATCTTTTAGTCCGGGTTCCCCCTTATCTTCGCTGATGGGGCTGGTATCCACTACAAACAGTCTGAGTGATTTGCCGAGCTGAGGTGCTGCAAGTCCAATCCCATCACTGGCGCGCATGGTTTCAAACATATCGGCAATCAACTGATCCAATCCTTCATAATCCTCAGGAATATCGGGTGCTATCTTACGCAATACCGACATGCCATATACATATACTGGTAGAATCATTGAATTATTTTCCTTTTTCTGCTCATATAACATTAATTTTTCAGGAATGTTTAGATTCAAGGTAGGTCTGTAAAATCAGTGAAGCACTTATTTTATCCACATTGGCTTTCACCCGCCGTGCAGAACTTTTCATTCCGCCTTCAATCATTGAATCAAGTGCCATTCTTGATGTAAACCTTTCATCCACCAACTCCACCGGGATCCCGGGGAATCGCTTTCGGAATGCTGCCACAAAATAGCGTATATGCTTCATGGATTCCGATTCGGAGTTATCCATTTTCCGGGGATGGCCAACCACAAGCATTTCCACCAACTCCCTTTTAAGATATGACTCAAGAAAATGCATAAGATCGTGGGTAACTACTGTATCCAGAGGGGATGCAATGATCTGCCCAGGATCGGTGACTGCAATTCCTGTTCGCTTTGTGCCGTAATCAATGGCTAAAATCCTGCCCAACACAGATATTTTAAATACAAAGGTATAAAGAAAAACCGCCTGCTTTCACAGACGGCTTTCTGATTTATACAATGAAACTTATTAAACTGAGGGAGAGAAATCCAGACTGGCCATGCGCACATAACTATCATACCGCCATTTGGCATTTGTCTGCGCAGCTTTGAACAGATGGGCAGCTTCTGCCGGGAACGACTTCTGCAGAGAAGTATAGCGCACTTCCGATTTCAGGAAGGACTGGAACTGGTCCCACTGGGGTACCTTTGAATCCAGGGTAAAAGGATTCGTTCCTTCACTCTCAAGCATCGGATTATACCTGTAAAGGTGCCAGTATCCGCTTTCCACTGCAAATTTTTCCTGTGCCTGTGATTTACCCATTCCCGCACGCAGTCCGTGGTTAATACAGGGTGAATAGGCAATAATAATGGATGGCCCGGAGTAAGCTTCAGCCTCCCTTAAGGCTTTGAGGAGCTGAGACTGGCTCGCCCCCATAGACACCTGAGCAACATAGACATACCCATAGGTCATGGCCATCATCCCAAGGTCTTTCTTCCGGATCTTCTTTCCTGAAGCTGCAAATTTGGCTACAGCACCAACGGGGGTTGATTTTGAAGCCTGACCACCCGTGTTGGAATAGACTTCGGTATCCAGCACCAGGATATTCACATCTTCACCCGTTGCAATAACGTGGTCCAGTCCGCCATATCCAATATCATATGCCCATCCGTCACCTCCAAAGATCCATATTGATTTTTTCACAAGGTACTGTTTCAGGCGCTTGATCTCTTCTGCCACGGCATGGGTTTCTTTATCCAGAACCTCTACGAGTTTTGCAGAAGCGGCTTTGGAAGCCTCAAGATTCTTCATGGATCCGATCCACTCATCAAAGGCCTCTTTTGTGGCAGGTTTCACCTCTTCCATGGCTGCCTGCATGATGTTTTTTATATGTTCACGGTTCTTATTCACACCGGTGGCCATACCAAATCCGTACTCTGCATTGTCCTCAAAGAGGGAATTGGCCCAGGCCGGGCCCTGTCCGTTGCTGTCATAACAATATGGGGTAGACGGGGCCGATCCTCCGTAAATAGAGGAACAGCCGGTGGCATTTGCCACCATCATCTGGTCACCGTACAACTGGGTAATCAGTTTGATATAGGGAGTTTCCCCACAACCGGCACAGGCTCCTGAAAACTCGAACAGGGGTTGTGCGAACTGACTGTTCTTCACGTTCTTCTTTTTATCAACGATATGGTCCTTATAGGAGATCTCTTTTATAAGGTGGTCCCAGAGCGGGACTTCGGCCAGCTGTGATTCCAGGGGCTTCATTTCCAACGCCTTGGTTTTAGAGGGACATACATCTTCACAGTTTCCGCAACCTGTACAATCGAGTACAGAAACCTGGATCCTGAATTGCAGCCCGGCAAATGATTTTCCGATAGCATCCAGCGTGATACATCCTTCCGGAAGGGCCGAAGCCTCATCTTTATCAATCAGGAAAGGACGTATGACTGCATGGGGGCATACATATGCACACTGGTTACATTGTGTGCAGTTCTCAGCGATCCACTGGGGCACATTAACAGCAGTGCCTCTTTTCTCATATTGAGCAGTTCCGGAAGGGAATGTCCCGTCCTCACGACCTGCAAATGCACTAACGGGCAGGTCATCACCCTGAAGATTGTTCATTGGTTCAGCCACATTTCTTATGAAATCCGGGATATCCCTTTCATCTTCTTTCCTCGTCTCTTCCAGGCCGGCCCATTCGGATGGCACTTCAATACGGGTAACGGCTCCACCCTTTTCAACGGCTGCAAAGTTCATGTTCACTATCTCTTCCCCTTTCTTTCCAAAGCTCTTTATTATGAACCTGCGCATCTCCTCCACAGCTTTATCGTATGGAATGATATCGGCTATCTTGAAAAAAGCCGATTGCATAATGGTGTTGGTACGGTTACCGAGTCCGATCTCCTGTGCCAGCTGGGTGGCATTGATGATATAAAAATTGATGTTGTGCTCTGCCATATACCGTTTCATATGTGCTGGAAGGCGGTTAACTGTTTCCTGCTCATCCCAGATGGAATTCAACAGGAAGGTACCTCCATCCTTCAATCCCTTCAGCATGTCATACTTATTCAGGTATGAAGGAACATGGCATGCCACGAAATCAGGCGTTACTACCAGGTATGGTGAACGAATCGGCTTATCCCCGAAACGCAGGTGAGAGGTGGTTATTCCGCCTGACTTTTTGGAATCGTAAGCAAAATAAGCCTGGCAATACTTATCGGTAGACTCCCCAATGATCATAATGGAGTTCTTGTTGGCTCCCACCGTACCATCGGACCCGAGTCCGTAGAATTTACCCTCAAACGTGCCTTTCGGGCTCATGGATATTTCGGGATGCAAAGGCAGTGATGTGAAGGTTACATCATCTACAATTCCCACCGTGAACCTGTTCTTGGGCTCATTCAGTTTCAGGTTGTCATATACCGATAACATCATGGACGGCGTGGTGTCCTTGGAAGAGAGCCCGTAACGGCCCCCAACAATAACAGGGGCATTCTCCTTGTCATAGAAAAGGTCCCTTACATCCAGGTAAAGTGGTTCCCCGTTGGCACCCAGTTCCTTGGTCCGGTCGAGTACTGCAATCCGCTTGACCGTTTCAGGAAGCACTTTCATGAAATATTTTTCCGAGAAAGGCCTGTAGAGATGGACCGTAATCAATCCGACTTTTTCACCCTTTTCTGTGAGGTAATCAACCACCTCCTTCAGGGTTTCGGTAATGGACCCCATTGCAATAACAATATTTTCAGCATCCTCCGCACCATAATAGGTAAAGGGATGGTACTCTCTTCCGGTGAGCCTGGTAATCTCCTGCATATAAGCCTCAACCTCGTCAGGTATACCCGTATAGAACCTGTTGATCGCTTCCCGGGTCTGGAAATATATATCAGGATTCTGTGCC
>CAZIAU010000296.1:0-4686 GCA_964536755.1 uncultured Bacteroides sp.
TATTGTATCAATTACTCTCTCCTCCAGGTCACCCAATCTGAGCAGCTGGAGTTTTGTAAAGAATCTTTTATTGGGAATTCCTTTCAGGTCCACCGATAATTCCGGGCGGAGTCCGTTTACAAAATACATATCGATGTTACCCTTGTATTTTACCGGAAGTTTCCCCCTGTACTCGCAGATAAAATATTCTTTAACCATCCCATAAGTGATCCCCGAAATGTTCACCTTGCCCGCCATGCCGGAAGATTCCATCCGGGATGCTGTATTGACTGTATCTCCCCATATGTCATAAGATACTTTTTTATGTCCTACCACTCCTGCAATTACGGGCCCTGTATGGATCCCTATTCTCAGGTCCCATATATCAGTCTTTGAAGATTTAAGCTGTTGCATGTATGCCTGCATTTCAAGGGCAGCCAGTACCACCTCCACCGGATTTGTCCTGTTTTTTTCAGGTATACCACCTGCTGCCATATAGGCATCCCCGATGGTCTTGATCTTTTCGATATTATATTTCTCAACTACCGAATCGAAATGGAAAAAGAATCTGTCCAGTTCATCGATCAACGCTTCCGGGTTCATCTCTTCGGCGATTTTCGTAAATCCCTGAATATCGGAAAAGAGTACTGTCGCCCTTTCATACTTATCCCATTTAGCTTTTCCTTTTGATCTAAGCTGGGCAGCGGTCTTTTCCGGGAGTATTTCAGCTACCAGCCTGTCCGATCTCTCCTTTTCGACAGTCAGATCATCGAGCTGGGTCTGCATTCTTTTAGAGATTCTGGATTCAGCCCGCTGGTACCCCAGCAACCTCCATTTCTGGATCAGGAAAAGTACAATAAGCAACAGGATACTGTAGAAGACAAAAGCATACCATGTACCGTAATAAGGTTTTTTAATGGAAAAATGTAACTCTGCGGGATCCGATATTCTGCCGTAAAGGTCTTTTGCCTGGGCCGAGAACAGGTAATCACCATGCCGGAGGTCATTCAGGACAACAACGGGATTGGTTTGCCAGGAGGTCCAGTCATCGTTAATTGGCTCCAACCTGTACCGGAACAGAGGTTCGGGCATACTTTGAAATTCCATTCCGCCCAGGTAAAATTCCAGCCTCTTATTCATATGTGACAGCAGAATTTGTTCATTTTCGCTGTACCATTGCCTGGCAGCCGGAAGGTCCAGATTAATACTACCTGTTTCATTGCTGGTGAACTTATCAATCCGAAAGGGAACTTTTTCAGGATAAGCATTTAATATATGTAAATTGAAGAGCGAAACAGACTGATTATTTGTAATATACAGAATGCTGTCAGCAATCGACAGATCAATAATCTCTCCAAGATCCTCGAGTACCGGAAATGAAACCAGATCATCTGGTAATGTACCCAGATCACAAGTATTAACTACCCTTGAGCGGTTACTTCCGTCATGCTGAACCATCCAGTAATCTCCGTCTGTATTTGAGATCAGTGCATCTGTAACAGATAAAACTTCAGCTTTATGGTCCCAGGATAAGAGCAGGAAAGTTTCCTCATCCTTGTCATACCTGTAAGCCCTGTTACTGCAAACCAGATACAGTTCCCTTTCCAGCGTGATGAATCGAAACATCATATCATCCATATGAAAAGGGATAGCAATGGTGCCGTCCAGGTTCCTTGATAGCCTGTAAACTCCGTTATTACAGAGAAAAAATATGGAATTATCGTGTTTTACAAAAGAATGAGCATTGCACAAAGAAAGATCAACAGCCAGTTCCTCCCAGTTCTTTCCTTTTCGGTTAAACCGGAAAATCCCCCTTTCGTTGGATGCGATCACACTATTCCCGTCGATTGCCAGTAACCCGGTAAAACTCCCGGAGGAGATTAATTCTGGGTTGCCTTTTTCAAAACAGGAAAGCCGTTCTGATCCGGCAGCAAAAAGCCAGTTCCCTGACCTGGCAAGAAGATGGTAAGATTCCGGATCAGTTCCGGAAATTTTTTTCAGGAGCCACTGGTCAGTAATTGAATCTTTCTGAGAAGCACTGAATACTCCATTATTTGTGCCCAGAATTACCTGATTGTTAATTACCTGTGCAGCCAGTATCCTGCCGGTTTCATATGTATTAATATTCAGTCTGTTAAGGATGGATGGATATTTAATCTTGTGCAGCGAATGAGTTGCAAGGATCCAAATATTGTGATCTTCGCCTGAATATATTTGTCTGATATTCCCCTGTGGCAGGCCCTGCTTTCCTCCCAGTTGATTAATTAGCCTGCCTTTGTAGTCAAATATGGCCAAACCTGTTTCACTGATATCGACAAGAACCATATCATCGTTCACATGATCTATAAACCTGATGCTGCCTGGCGTTGAGAATGTACCTTTATAAATAAGTCCGGGGTCACTCTCTTCCATATAATACAATCCACCGGTGGAAGTAAATATTTCCAGCCCGGATCCTGTTTTATACAACAATAAGGCAGACTCATTTCCGGTCTGTTCCTCCGGGATGAAATCCATGAACCGGTTCTTTTTCCACTTCAGGATACCGGTCCCCTTCTTTATCAGATATATTTCATCATCTGCCATGCATAACCGGGCAGGTGTATCCATAAATGGAATGAATATGGAGTGCCCGTTCTTCAGGTAGTAAACACCCTTATCGGTATTCATAAAAATACCCTGCGCTGTACAAAACAGCTGATCGGGACTGAAATTATTCTGCGAATCGTCTATCCATGATTTACATGAGACTGTTAAAAATCCCTGCTGTTCATCCGGGAAAAGGAAACCAATGTCATTTTTCGCTGCATAACACAGAGTATCTGATCCTGTACCTGTAACATAAACAGGACCTTCCATGTGGAGATGTATGGTACGGTTGCCATCCAGTATGCTTAATCCGTTTGCTTTTCCTATGAAAAGGCGACCTAAATTGTCTTTATGGAAAGATATGTTGGGAATATCAGAATACTGGGACGGAACTTTTATCTCCTGAATCAAGGGGGTAAGATAAAGATCAGATTCCTGTGCCATTCCGCTATTGAAGCCGGGTACCCAAGAGATGACAAGAAAAAAAATCAAACAAATCCTATATGACTTGAAAAATAAATTCATAACTTGTGAATCGGTGCAACCACCGTTGAGAATATAGAGTATATCAAAAATATAAAAATATATTAACCCGTCATTTTATAACCAAACTATAGGATATTTATGGAAAAGTTAGAAAGGCCAATAATTGTACCGTGGGATTTCTCACAGGTGGCTGAGAACGCTTTTCAGCATGCCGTAAATATTTCCAAGGTCCTGAACAGGGAAATTCTCCTTTTGCATATTGTTGCAGATTCAAAGGATGTGGAGTCTAAAAGGACCGAATTAGACGAATCATCCGAAAAACTTGGAAATGAATATGGTAAGAAACCTTTTACGGAGGTAGTTGATGGAAGTATATTTAAAGCCATCGGGGATACGGCTACTGAAATGAAAGCAGAAATGATTATAATGGGGACCCATGGCATGAAGGGGGCACAGAAATTGTTTGGCAGCAAAGCCCTGAAAGTAGTGGTGTCATCACGAATCCCGTTTCTTGTGGTTCAGGATAAACCAAAGAAGGATAAAGTGGATACCATTCTGCTCCCCATCGATTTTAAACAGGAGAATAAAGAAAAAGCCAACTGGATCTATTACCTGGCAAGGAATTTCGGAGCGAAATTCATTATACTTAAATCCAGGGCTAAAGACAAAGGATTCCGGAAGAAAATACTGTCCAATATAAAGTATATAGAATCCTTTCTGAAGGGCCACGATGTAGCCTATGAAATTATTACTGCGCCGGGGAAAGAGAGCTTTAAGAAGGAGATCATTGAAATTGCCAGGGAGCAACAAGCAGATCTGATCCTGGTTATGGCAACACGTGATATCAATTGGGTAGATTATTTACTGGGAGCACCCGAGCAATATGTTCTTGCAAATCCGGTCGGCACCCCGGTTATGTGTATGAATCCGCATCCGGCAAAAATTGCCGGAGGCTTCAGGGCAACGGGGAGCAGATAATCACAACTTTTTTCATAATTTCAGGGCCGCGACTTTTTGCGGCCTTTTTTTTGCAGGAAAATTATGGAACTGGTATTTGTCACAAATAACAGATATAAACTTGAAGAGATAAGTGCTATTCTTGGAGGCAGGTACAGGTTACTCGGATTGGCTGACCTGGACATTTCGGAGGATATACCTGAAGATTATGAAACCCTGGAAGAGAACGCATCCCAGAAGGCCTGGTACATATACAATAAAATTCAGAGGAACTGTTTTGCCGATGATACAGGACTTGAAGTAACAGCTCTTGGAGGCGCTCCCGGAGTCTATTCTGCCAGGTATTCGAGGATCGGTCATCCGGTTTTCCCTGAGATGGAACCTGCTGCCGGTAATATCAGGAAACTACTCACTAAGCTGGAGGGAGAATCAAACAGGACCGCCCGGTTCAGGACGGTTATATCCTTGGTAATGAATGGCAAAGAGCACAGGTTTGAAGGGGTGATAAAGGGGGAGATTACTCTTGAATCTTATGGAGTGAAAGGATTTGGTTATGACCCTGTATTCAGACCGGATGGATATCAAAACACCTTTGCTGAAATGGATCTTTCATTGAAAAACTCTATCAGCCACCGGGCCATTGCCATGAGCCGGCTTTCAGATTTTCTGCGGGGA
>CAZIAU010000297.1:0-1368 GCA_964536755.1 uncultured Bacteroides sp.
CCCCTTCGGTTTCTGCTGAAAAACCGGCGGGAGAATGGCAGGAGCTGGATATCACTCTTTACAAAAGGTACCTGACAGTAAAACTGAACGGAAGAACAATAATTGACAATCAGCCGGTCCGGGGAGTTACCGGCGGTGCCATGACCTCTGATGAATTTTCACCGGGGCCCATTTACCTGCAGGGAGATCACGGAAAGGTATTATACAGGAATATTGTACTGACGCCTATTCTAAAATAAGTCTTTCAGAACCAATGGATATCCAGAGGCTGATTACCCTTCCCGGCGTAATGGTTCCCCGGTTCCATGAACTGGAGAACATGGATCAGGGATCGTGGTTCGCCGGGGCCGATCCGGTCCATTGCAGGGTGGGTTCAGGAGGGGGCACTGCATCCATTCTGGCAACGGCTTACGATAGATCGGGATTCGAGGGCAGCTTCAGGGAATGGTTGTCCGTTCAACGCAGAATGGTTATACATTCAGGAGGAGAAAGCCGCCGTCTGCCTGCTTATGCCCCCTATGGGAAATCACTGTTGCCCATGCCGGTATTCAGGTGGTCAAAAGGGCAGTATCTTGACCAGAAACTGCTGGATTTTCAGTCTTCATATTATGAAAAGATCCTGAAGAATGCGGCCCCCGGCTACTGTTTGCTCATTGGGAGCGGTGATGTGATGTTAATATCATCCGACAGGTTCCAGAACCTGCCCGTGGCTGATGTACTCATTTTCGGTATCTGGGTGGATGATAGCATTGCATCACGTCACGGAGTATTTTTCAGTCGGTTGGACCGGCATGATGAGCTGGCATTTATCAGGCAGAAACCTTCTCCGGCAGAGTTAAGGGAACTGTCCAGGGATTATTTCTACCTTATGGATTCTGGTATAGTTTTGATGAATGCTGAAGCGACAATGAAATTGATGACCCGTTCAGGCTGGGATGAAAATCGCCAGGAATTCAGGGAAGGATCGGCAAAATTCTATGATCTCTACAGTGAAATGTTAACAGCGTTCGGGAATGAAAGCCAGGCTGACGATGAGGATCTGAAGGGGCTCAATGTAAAGCTTGTTCCCCTTCAAAATGGGGAATTCTACCATTTTGGAAGTAACGAGGACCTGATCGACTCTTCCCTTCGGCTCCAGAACAGGATCTCTGACCAGCGACTGAAACTTACCAGGGAATCTGACCACCATCCTTCCATTTTTCAGCAGAATTCTGAGGTTACGTTGAAGTTTACCGGCGAGAATCATCATATATGGGTTGAGAACAGTTATCTCCCCGGATCATGGAAGCTGAACCATCACCATATCCTCACCGGTATTCCGGAAAACAGATGGGATCTTGAGTTGCCGTGTAATATTTGCCTTGACCT
>CAZIAU010000297.1:1378-4671 GCA_964536755.1 uncultured Bacteroides sp.
CTGGTTCCACTTGATACCGATCAGTATTGTGTTAGAATATATGGTTTCTCAGATACCTTCAGGGATACCTTTGATGCAGGTGTAAAATGGATGGGGCAGCCTCTTTCGGAATGGCTTGAGGATCGATCTGTCACGGCCCGGCAGGTGGGGATAAAATCCACTGCCTCTCTTTTTGAAATGCCCCTTTTTCCCGTGGTTCAAAAAGGTGATATACCCGGTATGATCTCATTCTTACTGACAGGAGACGGCAAATTGTCCGGATGGATAAACTCGGAAAGGCTTTCTGCCGGGGAGTTGTCCGGCCGGGTGGATCCCGTTAAGGTATACAATCAGAGGCATGAATTGAAAATACACTCCCTGCCAAGGTTGGCGGCCAATCATCAGAGAAGTATTTTTTATTACCTGGACCTGGAAAGAACTGCAGCTGATTTCAGAAAATCGGGACTGGACCTTCCCGTTGAATTGCCGGAAAACGAACCGGTAATAAAGCGTATTAATGATAATATGTTCCGGGCCAGGGTTACAGACAACAGGGCGCTGGCATCCGGGTTTGAAAAAAAGGCCTTCGGGATCCTCAGGGAGGAGATGATAAATACCCTGAAAGCCAATCCTGTGATACCACGCAGAAATATGCCGGATGATCAGATCCTGTGGGGAAGGAGTCCTGTGAGACTGGACCTTGCCGGGGGCTGGACCGATACTCCGCCATACTGTATTATGGAAGGCGGAAGGGTTGTAAACCTTTCGGTTGAATTGAACGGGCAGCTACCCCTCCAGGTATTTGCGCGCCCCCTTGATGAGTTTAAGATCGTGTTACGCTCCATTGATCTCGGGGCAAAGGAGGAGATTACCAGTTTCAATGAGCTCAACAGGTTTGATCGGCCCGGGAGTGGTTTTTCAATTTCCATGGCGGCCCTGGTTCTGGCCGGGTTTGGTAATTCTTTTTCGGCCAGAACATATCCCGATCTTGAATCGCAACTGAGGGATTTTGGCTGTGGGATCGAGATGTCACTTCTGGCGGCTGTTCCCAAAGGCTCTGGACTGGGTACCAGTTCTAACCTGGCAGCTTCCGTTCTGGGGACTTTAAGTGATTTCTGCGGACTGCACTGGGATAAATATGATGTCTCCTATCGTACCCTGATACTGGAACAGATGCTTACTACCGGAGGGGGATGGCAGGATCAGTACGGTGGAATTTTTAAAGGTGTGAAACTTCTTGAAACGGAGCCCGGTATCATGCAAAAACCCGGAATAAAATGGTTGCCGGATCATCTATTTTCAAACCGGGAAACCAAAGATATGATGCTGCTCTACTATACGGGGGTGACACGCGTGGCGCGTGATATCCTGGGGGAGATAGTCAAGGGGATGTTCCTCAATTCATCTGCCCGTCTTTCCATCTTAAACGAGATGAAGATACATGCGAAGGAGACCTTTGACGCAATTCTGAATAATGATTATACTTCTCTGGCAGAAAAAGTGGCTATCAGCTGGGAATTGAACCAGCAGTTGGATGAAGGCACAAATCCTCCGGTCATTCAGGATATTATTCAAAGGATTGATGATTACCTGTTGGGATATAAACTGCTGGGAGCCGGCGGTGGAGGCTATTTATTGATGTTCGCCAAATCGACAGAGGCCGCACTGAAAGTGAAAAATCAGCTTGAGTCTGATCCCCCCAATTCGAAGGCCAGGTTTGTTGAATTCAGTGTTTCGTCTACAGGATTCCAGGTTTCCCGTTCGTAACTAAAACTTTTTTTGCGGGTGACCTGAATCAGGGCACATTAAGCAGGTTAAGACCTTCAATGGCCGATGTTCCTCCGGGGGTATGCAGCAGGGCTTTCTGAAAGAGGACTTTTGCCTCACGGAAATT
Organism: uncultured Bacteroides sp.; assembly: GCA_964536755.1. Taxonomy (GTDB): domain Bacteria; phylum Bacteroidota; class Bacteroidia; order Bacteroidales. The sequence goes on from CAZIAU010000297.1 coordinate 3,252, forward strand.
ATTCAGTTTAAAGCAGGACCATCCAAGCATGGAAAGAGCATCGTAGTCGAAAGGATAAAGGTTTACAACCTTCTCGAAGTATTTTTTTGCTGTTTCATAATCCTCTTTTCCGTAATAGATGAGTCCCAGCCTGTGCATGGCAATTGAGTTATTGGGAGTGATCTCCAGAATCTTGTCATATTGGTTCATGACCATGGACCAGTTTCCCATGGCAGCACCCGGATATACTATACCAAAACGCGGTTCAACTGCATAGGGCATAAGTGAAATGGCCTTGTTGTAATAGGCAATGGATTCGCTGAAGCTTCCTGCCTGGTAACTCAGCCATCCCAGCCTCAGATTGATTTCATAGGACTTTTCACTATAAACTTCTTTCAGACTATTAATGGCAGCAACTGTTTCACCCGTAGCTTCCTGTATGTAGCTTTGTTGAAATGCATCTTTCGTTTCTGTGAAACTCTGGCCGTGTAAAGTTGAAGTACCGATTAATAATCCCGATAGCAGCAGTAAACTGAATGATCTTAAAATTTCCATGATAAACCTCCGTAAATTGAAAATGCGTTATAGGATATAATATTTAACTGATCGATCCCTGCCGGATCGAGAAGAACATAACCGCTTTGGTTTGATCTCCATCGTCCGCCCAGGTAGATCAATGATCCATTTTCTGACACAGGTATCGAAAGAGTTAATTTCACCTTGTTCTTTATAATATCCGAATAGCTGTTGTAGACTATCTGGCCACTGCTCTCAACATAATTGAAAATATCACCCATGGTACCATTCAGATCGATCCAGATCTTTTCCTTGATGGAAAATCCCAGTAACATCTCATAGACTAACCTGAAAACACCCTTTCCATCTGTTATTTCGTACTGACTGTTCACGAATCCTCCGGAATAGAGATTAAGGTTACCCAGGGGAAACCAGGTAACCCCGAGCCTGTTCTGAAACTGTTCTGACTGGTTGAAAGTGGCGTAATATCCTTCAAGGTGAAGATCAAAACAACCCAGTTCTTTTTTCAGTCCCACCCCTGCGACCCAATCCCTGTAAGTAACGTTGTCCATAGTTACTTGTTGATTTCCCCTGTAACCGTAAGTAACCTCCACCGGGACCTGGTACTGTCCCCCTACCAGGTGGAAGGCCGGCCTAATAATAAACCCGGAATATGTGGAGATCAGGGGTGACAGGTAGTACTGATGCTGGTTTACCCGGAGATCCTGCATATAGATTTCATGGGTCCCGTCCTGATAATAATAGTGACTTTGCTTTGAAAGGTAGGTGTAACTATGTATAAGGGAGAATCCGGGAGCAGCCCTGTTCTTCAGGGAGAGGGAAAAATTTGAAAACTGCCTGGTTGCCATCTGTGTCCCTGATGGGAATCCCGAATACAATACTTCCGGATCTGAAAAATGATCCT
>CAZIAU010000298.1:0-4669 GCA_964536755.1 uncultured Bacteroides sp.
CAAATTCAATGATCTGGTGATCCATATTGATCCCACCATGAGGGAGGCTGATTACTCCCACATGCCGGAAGCTGACCTGATCCTGGTCACTCATCAACATGGCGACCACCTGGATACGACCGCTATTCACCATATATTAAAAGGGGATACAAAGGTTGTCATGACACAATCCTGCATTGACCAGCTGGAGGATTTTAAAGCTACCGTAATGAAGAACGGGGATAAAAAAACCCTGTTGGGATTGGACATTGAGGCTCTCCCGGCGTATAATATCCGTAACAGGAGGCCGGATGGAACCCCATATCATCCCAGGGGCGAGGGGAACGCTTATATCCTGGACTTCGGTGATACAAGGGTTCTGATTGGTGGAGATACAGAGAATGTACCGGAGATTAAAGCAGCTGAAGATGTGGACATCGCTTTCCTGCCCATGAATCTTCCCTATACCATGACACCCGAGATGGTCGCAGATGCCGCCAGGGCAATCCGGCCCGGTATCCTTTACCCGTATCATTACGGGGATACTGATCCCGGACTTCTTGTGGACCTGCTGAAGGAGGAAGAGGATATTGAGGTAAGGATAAGAGCATTGCAGTAAGACATTCCCAGGATTGACCGGTCGGGTTCCCTCGTTTTGTGAATAAAAGATTGCCTGACCTATCCGGATATCCCATAAATTTATCCCATGATGAGATTCAGGTGGTTCTTCATTATACAGTTCGTGGCCCTATCGGTTGGGGCATACGGACAGTATACCAAAGAATTCAAAAGGATCTTCTTTGATGCTGAGTACCTTTATCAGACCGGATTTTATGAGGAGGCATTCAACAGATATAAGAATCTGCTGACCCTTGACCCGGGAAACAGCAACATACTGTTTCTATGTGGAGCCTGTTGCCTGAATATTCCGGGAAACGAGCTCCAGTCAATTACCTATCTGAAAGAAGCTGTTAAGGGTGTTACTGATGATTATAAGGAACGTTCACATAAAGAGTCCGGTGCTCCGGTGCTTACATACTTTATGCTTGGGAAGGCATACCATCTTAATAATGAATTTGCCAGCGCAACAGAAAATTACGGATATTATCTCGATATGGGATCGAATGAAGATCCTCTTCAGCTTGAATATACAAGGGTACAGATTGAAGCTTGCGAAAGGGCTTCAAAGGTAGTGGGAGATCCCCCTCCCTATGAGTTCCGGAGTGTCCTTGACCAGTTTGATGACGACCTGCCTTCCTGCAATAATCCTGTAATATCGGGCGACGGGAATATCCTGATCTTCCTCGTAGATTATCCCTCCGACAAAAAGATCATGATGACAAAAAGGACCGGAAGTGTCTGGTCGAGGCCCAGGGTCATAAACAGTGAGATAGGAATGGTGGGTGAAACTTATCCGGTATGCCTGTCTTATGATGGAAAGGATCTCTATCTTGTCCATCAGTATTATTCACATTCAGATATATTCGTTTCCATATTTGATGCAGGAAGATGGTCCCAGGCTGTAGCTCTGGGGGCTAATATTAACGGAAGGACCTCTGAAACCCACGCAAGTATATCCAAAGATGGAAATACCCTCTTCTTTACCTCCGACCGGAGGGGAGGTCTGGGTAGCTCTGATATTTACGTTTCCAGACGTCAGCCGGGTGGAAAGTGGGGGCCCGGAACCAACCTGGGACCGGTAATCAATACTAAATTCGAAGAACATACACCATTTATTTCAGGCAACGACTCCATCCTCTTTTTCAGTTCACAGGGCCATTCAACCATCGGGGGACTGGATATCTTTTATTCCGAGCTTGCAGGGGATGGTTCATGGGCAGAACCAGTTAACATTGGATACTCCGTAAATACTACCGGGGATAACCTTTTCTTTAATCCAGGCTGGGATGAACCGGATGGATATTATGCTGTAAGGAGAGAAGACGATCCCACTTCAAATACTATCAAAATGGTGATTAAACTGGAACCACCGGGAAACACAGGAACATCCCTGTCCGGGGAATTAAATCCCGAAAGCTCCCCTGATCCCGGCAGGATCACAGAGGTCATCGAACCACGGGAGACTGACCGGATCGAAGAAGTACTGAACAGGGTTGACAGGGAAGGTGAAAAGTCACCGGTGGAACCAGACAATGTTAAAGGTCCGTCTGTTATCCATACAAACATTCCTTTTGATCATAACAAGTATGAATTAAATCTGGCAGCTACCCTGGAGGTGGAGAAAATTGCCGAACTGATGCTGAAATACCCGGATTTGACTGCTGAACTTACAGGCCATGCAGATGCAACCGGAGCAGCTGATTATAACATGTTGCTCTCAATGCAGAGAGCTGATTATATTGCCCGGTACCTTGTGGACCGGGGAGTGGAAGAGGAGAGGATCACTGTCCGGGGTGTGGGCGAGAATGCCCCGATGGCCCTTGATTCGTTCCCGGATGGTAAGGACGCTCCACTGGGAAGGTACCTGAACCGTCATGTAAACGTAATCCTGAAAGGATCATTGCCCTACGATGCAGGATTGCCGGCTCCTTATGTGCCTGCTAACCTCCGGCCTTCCAGGGAACAGAGTCCTCACCCCGTGACCTCTGTCAGGTACACTATCCAGGTGATGGCAGGTTTAAAACCTGTGAAAAGCTCAGAATTCATGAATCTTGGCCATGTGGAGGAGTTCCTGTGCAGGGATGGTTATTACCGTTATGCTTTTGGCGACTTCAGTACTTTTAACGAGGCCAGGAGACAGTTGCCGGAAGTCCGGCGAAAGGGTTACTATGGTGCGTTTATCCAGACCAGAGAGTGGTATTCTGAAGCTTCCAGGTGATCATCCACCCCAATAGTTTTTTCAGATGGAGGCTAATTTTCTGCGGAAATTCTTAAAAATTCATTAGTTTCAACTTCTCTTGTTGATCTCTACAGGTGTGAAAATAAACCTGCGGTATTTACTCTGGATCTCTTTGATCTCTGCCCTGGCAGGATTTCTTTTCGGGTATGACTGGGTCGTAATAGGCGGGGCAAAGCCATTCTACGAACATTTTTTTGAGATTTCACATTTGCCGGGTTTACTGGGCCTGGCCCTGGGCTCTGCGCTGGCAGGATGTGTTATAGGAGCAGCAATCTCGGGATGGATCAGTGACATATCAGGCCGTAAGGCCAGCCTTATGATGGCTGCCCTCCTTTTTACTGTAAGTTCTGTCGGAACGGGGCTGATAAATGCTTTCCCGTGGTTTATCTCTTTCAGGATTATTGGTGGAATTGGCATTGGGCTGGCTTCAGCCATCACACCGGTCTATATATCTGAGATATCACCGTCAGCCTTCAGGGGCAGGCTTGTGTCCCTGTACCATATGAATATAGTCCTGGGGATAATTGCCGCCCGGATCGTGAATTACCTGATTGCCAAAGAAGTTCCTGTTGGATCCTCGGGTGAGTTCATCCGGGCTTCCTGGAATGGACAGATGGGATGGAGATGGATGTTCTGGGCTGAGTCGGCTCCGGCCTTAATATTCCTGGTACTGCTTATTTTTATTCCGGAAAGCCCAAGGTGGCTCATGCGGTTGAAACGATGGGAAAAGGCCGATTGGGTTCTGCAGATGATAGGAGGGGAAGAGTATGCCAGGAAGACAAGATCTGAAATTGCGGGATCCTTTTCGGAAAGCGATACCGGGGTGAAAATTACATCTCTTTTTAAGAAAGGACTCAGGCCGGCCCTGGTGGTTGGTTTGATTCTGGCTGTGTTCCAGCAATGGTGCGGGATCAATGTAGTTCTTAACTATGCTGAAGAGCTATTTTCATCTGCAGACTGTGAGGTGTCGGAAATCCTGATGGATATCGTTGTCACCGGAGGAGTAACCCTGATTTTCTGCCTGCTGGCTATCCTGACGGTTGACCGGTGGGGAAGAAGGAAGTTGATGTTGCTTGGAGCGCTGGGACTGGCGATCCTCTATTCCACAATTGGAATGAGCTATCTCCTTAACCTGGAAGGATCGGCTGTTCTGGTGATCATTGTTTTATCTATTGCTGTCTATTCCATGACCCTGGCACCGGTTACCTGGGTGATTTTATCGGAAATCTTTCCCAACAGGGTAAGGGGAATCGCCATGTCATTAGCAACTACCGTGCTCTGGATTGCCAGTGCGGTACTGGTAGTAACTTTTCCCTATTTTAACCGGGGACTCAACGCCCACGGGACGTTCTGGCTCCATGCCGGGATATGCCTGGCCGGATTCCTGTTCATATACTATCGCCTGCCCGAGACCAAAGGCAAGTCCCTGGAGGAGATCGAAAAAAACATCGGAGGAGGCAGTCCGGGTAAGTAAGTTGATTCTTTAATACGCAACCTGCACTGTATTTCAGGTATCTTTCCAGAGTATTCCAAACTATTTGAACCATGAAAAATGCTATTATCCTTTTCATCCCCGTGATCCTTTTCCCAGTCGTATTTGTTGCCTGCCATAAGAGTGAAAAGGAGGTCATCGGTGACGTGGAGCTTTACCTGCTGGATTCTTACGAAACCATTGACCAATCCTGCGAAATTGATGAATCTTCTGTGGTAATTGATTCGGTACCATTGATTGAGTATGGAGATTTCGAATCTTACAATTCAAAGACCTGCGTATTCAGGATCACCAATAATGCAAGAGAAGCCATTGAAGCCCTTGAGTTTCCGGTGAAC
>CAZIAU010000299.1:0-4664 GCA_964536755.1 uncultured Bacteroides sp.
TCCTGATGCGCACCAACAGGTATCAGGATATAATCTCCAGAAAACATGAGCTGCTTGAGGGCTATTCCCGGCTGCTGAAGATCATCTCCGGGCCCACGTTTGAAAACCGTGAACTGGCGGAAAGCAGAGAACAGGCCATGGAAGGTATGAGAAAGGTGAGGAGGCTCTCAAAACTGCTTAACCTGTTTGACCAGAGGCTGAATTTATTGCTGGGGGCAATTTTCAATGGATTCTTCCTGTTCGATTTTATCATGCTTCGTTTGCTTGAGAAATGGAAACTGAATAACAAAAAACAGGTAATGGAGTGGATCGGTCTCACCGGCCGGATCGATGCCATGATCAGCCTGGCAGGATTTGCGTTCAGTCACCCCGGATTTGTCGTACCCGAACTGGCTGACGGAGGGAATAAAATGGATATGGAGGCTCTTGGCCACCCTCTTATCCCGGATAACATGCGGGTTGTAAATGACATGAGCATCAGGGACGAGAAGGTCGTGATCATTACAGGGGCCAACATGGCCGGAAAGTCCACCTTTTTGCGATCCCTGGGCATCAATACCGTGCTTGCATACACAGGATGTCCGGTTTGTGCCACCAGGTTCAGATGCGGGTTCACGGGACTCTATTCCAGTATGCGGACATCCGATTCCCTGAAGGATGAAGAATCCTATTTCCTGGCTGAGATCAGGAGGCTTCAGATGATCGTACGGAGGATGGAAACCGGACAACCTTTACTGATCCTGCTCGATGAGGTACTTAAAGGGACCAATACGACGGACAAGAAAAAAGGTTCTGTGGGACTGATCAAACGCTCCCTGAACTACCCTGTCAGGTGCTTCATTGCCACCCATGACCTGTCGCTGGGTGAATTGGAAAAAGAGCATACCGGAGAGCTGGTTAATTACTGTTTTGAAAGCTATATAAGAAACCAGACCCTCCGGTTCGATTATATCATCAGAAAGGGTATTGCTACCAATATGAACGCTTCCTTCCTGATGAAGCAAATGGGGATCATGGATTAGGAACTGCTAATGCAGGAGGGTACAAAGAGTATATTAACAGCCGAGAGGATCATTACCGGTTTCTCGGACATGGCCTGGGGAACCCCGTTGCTGGTTCTGCTGCTTGGTGGCGGACTATTCTTCATGGTCTATTCGCGCATGCTTCCGTTCAGGTATTTCCGGCATGCTGTGGCTATACTGGCGGGTAAATATGACAATCCCGATGAACCCGGACAGATTAACCATTACCAGGCACTTTCCACCGCACTGGCAGCCACTGTGGGCATGGGAAATATCTCCGGAGTGGCCCTGGCAATCACCATGGGAGGACCCGGAGCTATCTTCTGGATGTGGATCAGTGCCATCCTGGGCGTCACCACCAAGTATTTCACGTGTACACTGGCCGTTATGTACAGGGGCAGGGATTCCAACGGAGAGCTGCAGGGCGGACCCATGTATGTGATCGTGGAAGGGCTGGGCCGCCACTGGAAACCCCTGGCGATCTTCTTCTCCCTTATGGGAATGATCGGGGTGTTACCCATGTTCCAGGTAAACCAGCTCACCCAGATCATCAGGGATGTGGTTTTGATCCCGAACGGCGTGAGGGCAGGATTCACAACCAACCTGATCTCCGGGCTGTTCTTCTCCTCGCTGGTGGCACTGGTGGTCTTCGGAGGTATTAAAAGGATCGGAAAAGTAACCGGGCGAATGGTACCCATCATGGTGGTATTGTACGTGCTTTCAGTTTTATTCATCATTTTTTCCAATACGGACAGGATCATCCCCGGCATCAGGCTCATCTTCTCCGACGCATTTACGGGCGACTCTGTCCTGGGTGGTTCACTGGGGGCCCTGGTCATCACCGGGGTAAGGCGTGCAGCATTTTCCAATGAAGCGGGAATAGGCACGGCACCCATGGCACATGGCGCGGCAAAGACCAATGAACCGGTCAGGGAAGGACTGGTGGCCATGCTGGGACCGGTGGTGGATACCATCATTGTATGCACAATGACCGCACTGGCCCTGATCATTACCGGAGTCTGGAACACAGGTGATTCGGACGGGATTACACTGACGGCCGACGCTTTTGAGACCGCCATTCCCGGAATCGGGGCCTATCTGCTTACCCTCTCGGTAAGTATTTTCGCCATCTCCACCATGCTTTCTTTTCCCTATTACGGAACAAAATGTTTTTCCTTCATTTTCGGGGCAAAACACAGTTATCTGTATAAATGGTTCTATATACTTACCATCCCGCTGGGTGCCATTGCCACCCTGGGCATGGTGGTCGGTATTTTCGACGGGGCCTATGCAATGATGGCATTCCCTACCATGATCTCGGCACTTTTACTTTCTCCCTCGGTAATCAGGGCATCCAGGAATTATTTTAAAAGATTATATTGCAGTATTAATTAAAAAACCCACAAAATGAAACCACAACAACTGTTCCCGATTTTACTGGTTGTGCTTGTATCCTGTAATCCTCCCGCAAAGAAGGAGCAGGCAGCTGAACCGGAAGAGTGGATCCAGCTATTTAACGGAAAAGATCTGGAAGGATGGATCATCAAAATGAATAAACACCCACTTAACGAGAATTTCAACAATACTTTCCGTGTGGAAGACGGGAAAATGGTTACCCGGTACGATGAGTACGATGAGTTTAATGAAGAATACGGACATATCTTCTATAAAAAACCCTATTCACACTACAAACTGAGGGTTGAATACCGTGTGGTGGGTGAACAGGTGCCCGGAGGGGCGGATTGGGCCTATAAAAACAGCGGGGTGATGTTCCATTGCCAATCGCCCCAATCGATGCTGCTTGACCAGCCATTCCCCGTCTGTGTCGAGGCTCAGTTCCTGGGCGGGACCGGCGAGGGGGAAAGGCCAACCGGTAATTTATGTACCCCGGGAACCAATGTGGTCATGAACGGTGAACTTATTACAAGGCACTGTACCAATTCCACATCAAAAACATACAACGGTGAGGAATGGGTCCATTTTGAGCTGGTGGTATATGGTGACAGCATCATTCACCACATTGTTGACGGTGACACCGTATTAACCTACTCAAAACCACAGATCGGAGGTGAGCTGCCCGAAGGTTTCCCGCTTCCGGAGGGTACGCCGCTGACATCAGGTTACATAGCTCTCCAGGCCGAGAGCCACCCCTATGAGTTCAGGAATGTGGAGCTGCTGGACCTCAGCAAATAGGATCACCTGACGCAACCCTGCCGTTCCAATAATCATCTTCAGGGAAAGATTTTCAAACTAACCCTGATGATTATGAAAAAAATTCACGGTCCTGTTGTGCTCGCCATCATCCTTTCACCATTGTTGCATATTCAGGTGGTCCACGGACAGCAGGATGGCAGTATTGACCAGCAGATCATTGATATGAAGCTGGAATTACTGAACTCTCAGATCGAGTTATTCAATTCCAGACTTAAAGTCTGGGAGGAGAAACCAAAGGAGCTGGAAAGAAAACTATCAGAAATCGATTACAGGATCGAGAGCCTGGAATTTGACCCCTCCTATTTTAATAATAAGCTCAGGGAGATTGAATCGCTCATCGCGGATTATAAAAGCCCTGACGACACAAAACTGAATAAGGTATTGCGTCCGTTCCGCCCGGACACCCTGATCCCCCGGTCCTATAAAACTGCCCTTGCACTGAATCCGGTAAGGCTCATGGAGGGAACCTTTCATATCACGTATGAACGCGCTCTGAACCCGAGATTAGGAGTGGGTATCTCCGGTCTGGCCACCTATGCCACCGAAGAAGGGATTTCCAGGTATTATATGAACAAGCAGTCCCTGGACTATTTCAATGAAGCACTCCAATCCTCCCTCCCCTATAACAATAAGAATATTTCGGGGTACGGACTCGAGGTCACGTTAAAAAATTATCTGCTGACCGACCTGTACAAAAGACAACGCTCCCCCGTGGGGCTTTATGCTGCACCCGATCTTTTGTTCCGCAGGCTGTGGCTTTCGGGTATGTCTACCTATATCCTTGAAGATGAGTGGATCGAGGAGGAGGTTACCCGCCTGCTGAACATATTTGCACTGGGGGGAAATCTTGGCCTGAAATTCACCCTTGTCAGGGTACTTTATGTGGATATTTACGCGGGCGGCCTGATCCGGCTGGCAAAATATGATGATGAGGAACGGTTCACCAGGTACAAAAGCTTCGGAAATATTGATTTCTCAGGTGTAATGCCCACTGCGGGTATCAGTATCGGGATTTTAAAGTGACTCCTGCTTGCGGTTAATCGCTTATGCGGTGCTTGCGTGGATTGGTTACCGGCACTACTTATAAGACAGAAAGCTCGGTATAAACAGTTATTGATCCCTCTCCCTTCTTGTCCCACAGGGTAACCTCGCATGAAACAGGATTACTGACTTCACCTGAAATGATAAAGTTAGGGCTCAGGTGTTCCTTTATGTCAGAGTAAGGAATTGCCGATTCCCCGATCAGATCCGGTTCATCTATTAAAACCTTCCCGTCAGCATCTTTCACCACCATACTCATCCCTGCGATAATATTGCCATTCTCAACGGTCATTCCGTCAATTCCCTCCATATTCAGGTAAATATATTCATCCTGTCTGGCCACGTGGTCCGTCAGGGAAAGGTTCCTTTCCCTGGAATAGAGGTATA
>CAZIAU010000300.1:0-4654 GCA_964536755.1 uncultured Bacteroides sp.
GGGTCAAACAGTGCTGCCTCGGCACGGGAGCTGACAGACCTTATTGGAATTACGAACTTTTTTGATCCCGGTGGATTTTTGAAGAAATTACTTATCGGCGGAGAATCAGTGGGACAACCGGCACTTTCACGATTCTTTGCACTGCATGTGATATTCCTCCCGGTGACCACGCTGGTGCTGCTGGGCATACATTTCTGGAGGATCAGGAAAGATGGAGGGTTAAGCCGTCCGGTGAAATATGCCGATGATAAAGGCTCTGCCAATAAGTGGTTTTCATGGCCGGTGGTGATGTGGACCGAGCTGGGCCTGATGGTCCTGGTGGTTACTGTCATTCTTCTTATAGCCATGCTGAAGGATGCACCTTTGCTGGAACAGGCAAATCCGGCTTACCCTGAAAACCCGGCCAAATCTCCCTGGTACTTCCTGGGTATCCAGGAGCTGGTATCCTACTCGGCATTTGCAGGTGGATTACTGGCACCTGTGCTTTACCTGGTATTCCTCTTTTCCATCCCTTACAGGGACAGGGAGGATAAGTATGTGGGAGTTTGGTTTTCAGGGAGGGATGGGTTGAAAAGAGTAATTACTTCAGCCGTCGGGACATTCCTGCTTGTTGTTTCACTGCTGTTTATAATGATCAGGTTTGGCTGGCTGCGAGACTGGTTCCCGGGGATTTCACAGTGGTTCGTGTTGCTGTTCAATCCTGCCACCATAACGGCCGTCGTTTTCATTCTTGCAGCAGAGATCACAAGGAGAAAACTGAATTCAACCAGGATGGCATCGCTGGTCCTGTTTACCTGTGCTTTTGTGGCACTGGTAATATATACAGTAGTAGGGATCTGGTTCAGAGGTCCGAACTGGGAATTTTTCTGGTCTTCCGGTCAGTGGCCGGTTCAATAAAGGCTATATATGAACGAGCAAAAGTACAAATACAGGGTGCAATGGTTGGTGCTGGTCGGATCGGCGCTGCTGTTCCTTTTACTGCTCGGCGCCTGGATCAGCGAAGGATCGAACAAGGAGTGGAGGCATCTTCAGAAAGAATATATAGGGATCCTCAAGGAACTGGACCAGGCCGAAGGGACCCCACAGAGGGGAAATTACGAAAAGGGAATACTCCAGACGGAACCGGAACATTTAAACCGGGTGGACCGTTGCATATCCTGTCATCAGGGGCTTGAAGATTCGCGGATGTCCGGTCTTCCCCAGCCACACAGCAAGCATCCGGGTTCATTTCTGAATGAACATCCGGTTCAGAGATACGGGTGTACCATTTGTCACGGGGGACAGGGTGCAGCACTTAACCGTGAGGATGCATTCGGAAGGCTACCCGAAACCCATTGGCCGTATCCCTTGCTTGAACAGCCCTATATTCAGTCATCATGTGGAAAGTGCCACCTGGCCATCTTTGACACGAACGGGGCAGATCCTTCCGGAACGATGAATGGTATGGAGGTCTTCCTCAGGGGGAAAACTGTTTTTTCCCGGGAAGGCTGCCTGGGTTGTCATAAAGCCAGGGGAGTTGGAGGAATCATCGGACCCGACCTGACCGAGCAGGGTGAAAAGACCAAGCATGAATACAGTTTCCATAATGTAAGTGGTGAACAATCTGTTTCCAACTGGCTCAAGGAACATTTCAAAGATCCCGAAATGGTTTCCCCCGGCTCGCAGATGCTGCGGATCAACCTGGATGAAAATGAGCTTGAAGCACTTGCCACTTTCGTAATGGGACTGTCAAAACCTGATATTCCGTTCGACTATTTTACCCTGGCAACTCTTAATGAATTCAAGGGGATCCGGGATCCACTTGATGGGAATGAGGGATTTGCATATTTCTGTTCTGCCTGCCATGGAAAGAAGGGTGAGGGTAAGAACTACAAGGATTATAAGACCGGGATACCTGCTATCGGTAATGTGGATTTCCTGAGGATTGCATCGTCCGATTTCATAAGTTTTACATTGAAGAAGGGGAGGAGCCTCCGGCAAATGGGAAGCTGGGCATCCCCCATATCGGGACTGAAGGACCAGGAACTGGATCAACTCCCCCTCTTTCTTAAGAAGAAAACTGATTTAACACCGGAAACAATATTAACCGGGCCTGCCGGGGATCCTGAAAAAGGTTCTCAGTTGTTTGAATTTTATTGCCGGACCTGTCACGGGGAGAATGGCAGGGGTGGTGTGGCTGTAGCATTGAATCAAAAGGGATTCCTGGACCGGGCAGATGACAGGTTTATCCTTGCCACCATGATAAACGGGAGGAGAAACAGTGCAATGCCCGGATGGTTTCACCTGGATGAAACCGTACTGGCAGACCTGCTGGCATATATCCGTTCCTGGGAAGGGGCTTCGTCATCCGGCAGAATTACCGAATTGCCTGACGGCGATTATGAAGACGGGGCACTTAAGTACCATTTCATGTGTTCCCGGTGTCACGGTGAATTCGGGGAGGGAGAGACCGGCCCAGCAATTATCAACCGTGATTTTATGGAAGCCGCCGGCAACTTCTACCTATATGAAACCATTGCCCGGGGCAGGGAGCATACGGCTATGTTTGGCTGGTCGGAGGATGTATATAACGAGGAGAAACTGGGTATTCAGGATATCAGCAATATCATTTCTTTTATGAGGATCTCGGCATCGGACACACTGACTTATATTTTCCAGGGGAGTAATCCCGGTAACCGCGAAGCAGGAGCCGGCCTGTTTGAAAAATATTGTTCCAAATGCCACGGACATTCCGGTGAGGGTACTGAAGCACCGGCCCTCAATAACCAGGAATTTCTCAGCGCTGCCTCAAACGGGTATATCATGGGGACTGTAACCATAGGCCGGAAAGGTACCTTAATGCCCTCCTGGGGATACGGACAGGAGGATTATCCAATGCTTTCCGGAAGGGAGCGCCAGGACCTTGTGGCATTCGTCCGGTCATGGCAACGCATCAGGATAAAATATTGATTCCACCTTAATTTTTAGCAATCACGTGATATTAATCATTGCAGTAATGTTTTTAACGTTTGGTCAATTTGTTGATTAATACGAGAATTATTCATTATCAGAAGAAACCATTTTATTTAATTTTCGTTAGATTAATGGTCGCATTTACTTATCCTTGCATATGAGTTATAAAGTATTTGTCCTCTATTCGAATAAGCACGATAAACTCTTTGTAGGCTATACAACCAGCCTTACCGATTACATGATCACCATGAACGTCATGGAATCTGACAATCCTTTGTTTGAGTTCAGACCCTGGACCCTTATCCATATGGAATTATTCGTTTCCGAGGATGAGGCCATGATCAGGGAAGGTTTCCTGAAACAGGAAGTGGGACAGCAATATATCCGCAGAGAAGTGCTCCCCATGTTCGAATTCCGGTCATAACCTGTTGTCTCGGGGTTTCCTGGCTCCATTCTGCCGCCGGGGACCGTGCAACTACTATCCGTATTCTTTTTATCTTTGTGCCGTTAAGGTAATTTGTCCCCATGAACAAGAATCCCGAATCCAGGAGTAGGAAACTGTTTCGCAAACTGACACATAAGTACAGGATGGTCCTGCTGAATGAGGATACTTATGAAGAGGTAGGTTATATGAGGCTCACCCGTCTGAACCTCCTGGCTGTAATCGGAGTTATCATCATCCTGTTTATTGCAGCTGTTTATTCCCTGATTGCTTTTACATCCATCCGTGAGTTCATTCCCGGGTATCCGGATGCCGCAATGCGTCAGAACATCCGGCAAAATGCCATGAGGCTGGATTCACTGGAATATGAACAGGCCATCAGGGACCAGTATTTTGACAATCTGAAACGCATCATTACAGGGGAGATGCCTGAGAATTATATGAATGACACAACCGGTGTGGTAAAGCCACAGGATATTACATTCCTGAGATCGGTAAATGATTCGATCCTGAGACAACAGGTCGAGGCCGAAGAACATTTCAGATTAAGTGTGCTGGAAGAGGAAAATGTGAACCGGAATCTTTATGACCTGCATTTCTTTACACCGGTAAAAGGGATTGTAACACGTTCCTTCAATCCGATGGAGGGGCATTTTGGCATTGACCTGGTAACAGCTCCCAATGAAGTTGTAAAGGCCGCCCTTGACGGAACAGTTACTATGTCGGCCTGGACCCTTGAAACCGGATATGTAATCCAGATTCAGCATGATTATGAGTTAATATCGGTTTACAAGCATAATGCAACCCTTTTCAAATCGGCAGGCCAAAAAGTAGTTGCAGGAGATGCCATTGCCATCGTGGGTAATTCGGGAGAACTGACTACAGGCCCACATCTGCATTTTGAACTGTGGCACGACCGCGTCCCTTTAAATCCGGCAGATTATATCGTTTTTTAACGGATGAAGAAAAGAATTGCCATACTTGGCTCAACCGGATCGATTGGAACTCAGGCTCTTGAAGTGATATCTGGCTTTCCCGGGAAATTTGAAATTGAAATACTTACTGCCCGGAACAATGCCAGTCTGCTCATCGAACAGAGTATCAGACATCTACCGAATATGGTTGTGATCGGAAATGAGGATCATTACCAGTTTGTAAAGGATGCGCTCGAACATTATCCCATAAAAGTATTCAGCGGTGAAGATTCCATTGCCCAGGTGGTTTCTGCCGATTCGGTGGACCTGGTACTGACGGCTATGG
>CAZIAU010000301.1:0-4651 GCA_964536755.1 uncultured Bacteroides sp.
GTTCGCAATAACATCTGTACGTACAGTATTCTGTATATAAGTCCCCGCTTTCCCCAATTCCGACGGAGTCGGGATCTCATAATCCTTCAGGATTTGGGAGATCTCATCTTCAGATGCTTCCCAAATTTTCTTCTTTAATCTTCCGACTGAAGTGTCTTCAAAAAAAAGATCCTTAATATTAGTCTCTAACCATGACATAATAAATTCCTTTCTTTCTTTAATATGATTAATCAAAATTGGTGATAGTGATCTTAACTTCATTCCTGTCCGTCTGAAGCATGACACAGTTTTCCTCTGCTTCGTTCAGTGTTATTTTCTTGGTAATTAATGGCGAAACATCCATTCCGGAGGACATTGCACTGATCACATTCGGGAATGTTCCGTGTCCCGAGTGTCCCTGTGAACCGATCACCTCGGCACGCCTTACCTGCAGAACCTCGCCGTTCAACGGGATCCTGTCGTCTGCGCGAGCCACAATGACAACGGTTGCATTTACTGTGCGTCCCTCCCAGATTATTGTTTCGATATCAGACCAGACTACACTGGGCAGGCCCGTCGCTTCAAGAATAAGGTCAGCTCCTGCTCCCCCGGTAATTTCCAGAACAGTTTTAGCAACATCGACTTTTGTAGGATCAATCGCATGCGTCGCACCCATGGAAAGCGCCATTTCACGCCTGCTGGCCGATGGTTCTGACAGGATTACTGAAGTGGCACCCGCCTTGGCCAGGATGGCACATGCGGCAGCTCCGATAGGACCTCCTCCCAGTATCAATACGTGCTGTCCGGGACGAATGCCTTTTCCTCGCTCAATAACCGCATTATAGGCCACTGAAGTGGGTTCGACCAGGCTGCCCAGCAACCACATTTTCTCCTCACCGTATTTTTCCCTCAAAGACTCAATGCTCCAGCAATAGCGTGCATTCATCTTAATGTATTTTGCATATGCCCCGTCAATTGAAAAGCCAATTTCCTCGAGGTTCTCGCAATGATTGGGATAACCGTCGGCACATGGTTTGCAATGGGCACACCAGATCATCTCTTCGGCACAGACTGCCTCTCCAACTTCATATCTTTTTCCTGTTCTTTTATTGATCGCTTTTTCCCCCGCTTCAACCACCCTGCCCGAGAACTCGTGTCCCAGTGTGGCCGGGAATGCAGTCAGTCCGGGATAAAAAATATAGCCATCTTTATCGGCCTGCCTCATATGCACATCGCTGCCACAGATACCGCATGCCTTCACTTCAATAAGTACTTCGTCCGGTCCGGGAACGGGAATCTCTTTTTCAATAAATTCCATGCGTGGATTCCTCCATACTTTACTTCCCAGGTAGGTCAGTTTACCCTCAATATCTCTTGATCCTAATTTATAATCCGGCCTGGGATCCCAATCAGCCACAAGACAATTGGTTTTCATTTTTTTTGTTCTGTCAACTTCTGTTTTCATATCTCTAATAAATTTAAGTTGTAAGTTAAATAGTGATTTTCAATTTCGTAAAAATTATCATATAGTGTGTTCAGTAATTCTTCATTAAAATCAGGGTACTAAAATGCTCTGTTTTCAAACGCTTACATATTATTTTCCGGTCTGAAGATATAACCTTATTTCCTCAAAAACAAGGATATATCCACACTCCTGTTATGTAACAGAAGTCAAAAATATAAAAAACAGACAGTTAGCTGTGTGCGCACACACTTATTTTTTTATATATTTGCTGTGCGCGCACACAAAAAATGTTGTTTTTCCGGAAATATGGAAGGAAAGAATCCCAAAATAAGGATAAAGGATATAGCTGAATTAGCCAAAGTTTCAGTTGGAACTGTTGACAGGGTTTTGCATAATCGCGGCGGAGTAAGCAAGGAGAAGCTGGAAACGGTTATAAAAATTATCAATGAGCTGGATTATACACCCAATTTATTAGCCAAGTCACTTGCACTAAAAAAAAATATAAGAGTGGCGATTCTGATTCCTGAGCCATATGACAGTAATAATCTTTACTGGGATAAACCGCTGGAAGGTATCAGTCAGGCTATAGATGAATTACACGATTATAATGTGGAGATAAGGATACTCAGATTCAACACGCTTGACCGGAAATCGTTTGTTGACCAGAGTGAAATTATATTGAACAACAACTTTGACGGAATTATATTCGCACCTTCCTATCATAAACAATCGTTACAGTTCCTTAAGAGATGCAATGAAAAGAAGATACCGGTCATATTCATTGATTCAACCCTGGAAGATGTTGACGTAATAAGCTATTTCGGCCAAAATGCCGTTCAAAGCGGTTATCTGGCAGCAAAATTGATGTCCTTCGCTATTCAAAACAGATCTAAAGTACTGATTCTGAACATGGCCAATAAACGGGCAATTACACAACACCTGAAAAAAAGGGAAAAGGGATTCCTGAATTTTATCGATAATGAGGACACATCCGGTAAAATGAAAGCACTCTGTGTGGAGATCGATACAGGTAAAAACCGGGAACCTGACAGATCCCTGACAAAGATATTTTCCGATCACCCGGATATCAAGGGTGTATTTGTAACCAATGCCAGAGTTCACCAGGTAGCGAAATTCATACGGGAAAACAGCTATTCTGATCTGTTTCTGGGCGGATATGACCTGGTCGGGGAAAACTCGCAATATTTAAAAGACGGAATAATTGATTTCCTGATTTGTCAGAGGCCTGAAGACCAGGGATATAAAAGCACCATGGCCATGTTCAATTATCTGATGACAAAAGTGCCGGTGAATAGAATTAATTACAGTCCCATCGATATTGTATTAAAAGAAAATGTTGATTTTTATATGAATGCTTAAAAAGCAGAAATCCTTGTTATCTGCCATAAATTTCATAACCATACTAAAAATGAAAAATAAACTTAATGTCGGGGTGATCGGTCTGGGCCGTTTAGGCCGGGTCTATGCATCCGATTTGGCACATCTTGTGCCAGATGCTAATTTAATTGCAGTTGCTGACGAACTGGGCAATCTGTCAGAAACATTTGCAAAGGAAAATGGTGTGCCAAAATGGTATTCAAATCATCATGACCTGATTTCCGATAAGGAAGTGGATGCGGTGGCCATTATTACTCCCACAAGCACGCACAGGAATGTGATCATCGAGGCAGCCGAACACGGGAAAGCCATATTTTGCGAAAAACCGATCTCCATTTCTTTGGAAGAATCAAGAGAAATAGTGAACGTGACAGAGAAAACCGGTGTTTTCTTTCAAATGGGTTTTCAGAGAAGGTTTGACCGGGGTTATGTTGAGGCCAAGAGAAAAATAGAAGAGGGTATTATCGGTCAGCCCGTTGTATTGAAATCCACTTCAAGGGACCCTTTTGCACCACCCATGGAATTCTGCGATCCCTCAAAGAGCGGCGGGCTAATTCTTGACATGGGAATTCATGATTTTGATGTGGCCAGGATGTTCATGGGTGAAGTCAGCTCGGTTTACAGCATCGGGGGAGCCCTTGCTTATCCCGAAATGAAGGAAGTTGGAGATATAGACAACGCCATTGTAACACTGACTTTTGAAGATGAATCACTCGGTGTTGTCGATTTAAGCCGGAACGCGGTCTTCGGTTACGATATCCGGGCAGAAGTACAGGGGACCAAAGGCACACTGATTGTCGGATACCTGAGGGAAACCCCTCTTACTATCATGACCAGGGAGGGCGTTATTCATGATGTGGTGCCACATTTTATGGAACGATTCGGAAATGCCTACCTGGCACAGATAAAAGACTTTGTAGATAATGTGCTTCAGGATAAGGATCCTTCCATTACAGCCAGGGATGCAATTTCTGCCCTGATCATTAGCATTGCAGCAACCAAATCATACAAAGAGAACGCTCCAGTTGAGATTAAGGATATTTTTTAAAACAGGGATTTCCGGTTGTCAATTACTAGCTTCTATGGCCCAGTAATATGTAGATCAGAATAGTGATTACTACCAGGACAGTCGCCATATAAGGGGTATATTTCCAGCTTTTCATCTCTATTTTAGGAGCTTCGGTCCTGTAATCAAATATTTGCTTGACCGGGTAGAAATGAGAAACTACCAGCATAATAATTACGTTCAGGACAAATTCAATTCCCCAGATATGAATGAAATGCAGATTCACCTTGATGATAAAGGTGGTCGTGATATAAAATATCAATCCGAATAACAGTGCTGATTTTGCCCCGGCAGCGGATATCCTTTTCAGGAAGAATCCGGCCAACATGATAGAGGCGATGGGGATAAAAAAGATCCCGTTCAGCTGCTGAAGCAACTGGTAAAGTCCTTCGGGTGCATTCGCTACAAGCGGGGCAGATAATATGGCGAAAAAGGCCAGGATGGAAGAGGTGGACCTGCCTATCCAAACCAGTCGTTTCTGATCTGCCTCCTTATTGATATGCCGTTTATAAACATCCATACTGAAAATAGTAGCTGCACTGTTAAGAACACTGTTGAACGTACTTAGTACAGCACCCATCACCACTGCAGCAAAGAACCCGGACAAACCAAGTGGCAATACCCTCTTGACCAGGGTCGGATAGATATGGTCCTGAACATCATACATGGAATCTCCATAGTAATAGTAACCAATCACTCCGGGAACAATGATGATAAATGGAACCAGGATCTTCAGGACACCG
>CAZIAU010000302.1:0-4651 GCA_964536755.1 uncultured Bacteroides sp.
CTGCATCCTTCACATAATCGGTCACGTATTCACCGAAGATCGATTCCCAGCAGATAACGGGTCCCACCCTGGTGCCGTCCTGGGGAGAGACAAAGGTTTCCCTGAACTCCTGCGTTCCGTGGCTGCGGAAGGTCCCTCCCAGCTGTACGGTAATATTCTTCAGGAATCCCAGTAAATGTGTATAGGGCATGAACTCCACCCCCACAACCAGCTTTGATTTATGGTAAATGGGGATCTTCGATGTTGAATCAATCTGCAGGGCACTGTTGAAACTGTCGTACCGGTATTCCCCGCCCCTGATGGGTCTGCTGGTTGATGTGAATTGTGTAGGATCAGTATATAACCGGTAGGTGGTGGCACCAATAACCATCTTTGCCCCGGGGAAATCTTTAAGAAAGTCCTTCATTTCCAGGACATCCGGATGTTTGTTCAATCCGGATTCCCACATGTTATTATTGAGGAAAGTCTCGGGTCCCACAATGTAATCGGTCCGAGGGGTAACCAGCGAGTCGGCCAGGTGGAGCAGATAACCGTTCTGTACCTCCTGGGACATGTCGTTGAATTTGAGGTATGGATCGATATTGGGCTGAAGTACCACTATTTCGTAGGGCTCATCCTTTTCTTCATAGGTCAGGTACCTGGTCAGAGAACAGAGGAGGGGCACCAGGAATATCCCAATTGCCCAGCTGATCACCGACCTGTTGGCTGAAAATGAGCGATCTGCCAGCCACCCTTTTATGAGTTTGAACAAAACAATATTCATCAGGAGGACCCACAGGGATCCTCCCAATGTCCCGGTAATCTCGTACCACTGGATCAGGGATATGTCATTGGCAAATCCGTTCCCCAGTACCAGCCACGGGAAGTTTATTTTTGCCCTGAGGTAGAGGAATTCAAAGGCGATCCAGTAAACCACCAGCGCAGCATAGCCGAGCCGGTCACCCAGTCTTCTCCGGGTGATATGGAAAAGCCAGAATACCAGGGTCATATAGATTGTGCCAACAATTACTGCGGCTATAATGCCCTCCAGGGCAGCAAACTTTACCCAGTAACTGGTAAGAAGGTTGAACAGCGAGAAGGTGATGATCCCGTACCAGACAACGGACCCTTTACGATTTTTCTTGCCTTTCGTAGGCTGCGACCCGGCAGCCTTCCTTCTGCTTGCAATCTCCTCCTCGATGAAAAGCAGGGGAACAAATGCGACCATGAGCAGGAGCCCCGTTCCCCAGCGGTAAAACGGGATGGATAACAGTGCAGCTGAAAGCAACGCCAGCAGTATCCTGTGCATTTTTTTCATAAACCATAAAGATAACAGAAAAGTTTGTTGGTTGGGTCTGAGAATGTGCATCGGCAATTGATCTTATAAGAGTGTGCTTCAGCAATTGTTCGTATAGGAGTCTACAGCAGTAATCTTTCGTATATTTGTATTGTATCTATCCTGTTTTGTACAGTGTCTTTAGATAAATTGGTAAAGTATCTGTAAGTATAGGTACGGTAACTTTATATGCTCAGACTTTGAAACTTGTTGAAACAGACGAGATCATCAAGGCCGCCAGGCTGGGAAGGTTCGGGAGGTCCAGTGCCGCCAGGGTATTGATGACTGTATTGCGCATCAATAAGATAAACAAGATCTATGATGAGGTGAGTCAATTCAGAGGCATCGATTTTATCGATGCTCTGATTGAGAAGCTCCAGCTGGAGTATGAGGTGAGTGAGGAGGAGTTGAAGAAGATCCCAAGGGAAGGCCCTCTGATCACCGTTTCCAACCACCCGTTCGGGGGGATTGACGGAATGCTGCTGGTAAAGATCCTTTCAGGGATCCGGCCCGACATCAAGGTATTATCCAATTTTGTACTGAACAAGATCGAACCGGTTTCAGAATATATGCTCCCGGTCAATCCTTTCGAAAGGAGAAAAAAGGCAGCCTCCAGCGTGGCGGGCATTAAGATGGCCCTTGAGCATCTCAAACAGGGAAAAGTACTGGGGATCTTCCCTGCGGGTGAGGTGTCAAGTTATAACGAAGATAATTTCGGTATCAGCGATCGCGAATGGCAGTACACGGCCATGAAAATGATCAAAAAAGCGAACGTACCTGTAGTCCCGGTTTATTTCCAGGGAACCAATTCCAGGCTGTTCCATATCCTGGGACTCATCCACCCCAGCCTTCGTACCGTTCGCCTTCCGGCTGAGGTATTAAATAAAAAGCATAAAAAGATCAGGATACGTATCGGGAATCCCATTTCCGTGAAGGAACAGGATACATTTTCCGATATCAGTACCTACGGGCGCTACCTGAGGGCTAAAACCTATACGCTGGGTTCGGTACTGGAGGTTAAAAAATTCTTCCGTCCGCGCATCAACAGGGGTCCGCGAGTGCTGCCCGTGGCCGATCCCGTACCGCACGATCTCATCAAAAAAGAGATCGAAAATATCAGGGAGGAGTATACCATCTTTTCCAGTGAACATTTTGATGTGTTCTGCACCCCCAGTATGGAGATCCCGCATATTATGAATGAACTGGGACGGTTGCGTGAACTGACCTTCCGGGCAGTGGGAGAGGGCACCAATAATCCCATGGACCTTGATGAATATGACCTCTATTACAACCAGCTTTTCGTATGGGACAACAGTGAGGAAAAGATTGTCGGGGCCTACAGGGTCGGGAAAGGACAAGAGATCCTGAGAAGGTACGGTATCAAAGGATTTTACCTGCACAGCCTCTTCAGGATGAACAGGCGCTTTATTCCCACGCTCAGGCAATCCCTGGAATTGGGACGTTCGTTTATCGTGGAGGAGTACCAGAAAAAGCCGTTGCCGCTTTTCCTGCTCTGGAAGGGGATCCTCTATTTTCTCCTGAAGCACAGTGAGTACAGGTACCTGATAGGGCCCGTGAGTATAAGCAATTACTTTTCCCAGTTTTCGAGGGGACTTATCATGCGGTACATCAGGGTACATAATTTTGATGCACGGCTGGCGCGCTATGTGCGTCCTCGTACACGTTACAATGTGCCCGGGTTCAATGTGGATGAAGATATCATCCTGGAGAATACCGACGATCTGAACAAATTTGACCGTTTCATCAAGGATGTTGAACCCAGCGATTACACCATGCCCATACTGCTTAAGCGATATCTGAAACTGAATGGCAAGATCATCGGATTTAACCTTGATCCCAAGTTCAACGATGCCCTTGACGGGCTCCTGGTGCTGGACCTGTACGATGTTCCCATGGAAACCATCTCCTCACTCTCGAAGGAGATCAATGACGACTCCATCCTGGAACGCTTTATTACCGGCAGGATTGAATCAGAATTCCTGTAGGGATCATGAATTCCTGTAGGGATCATGAATTCCTGTAGGGATCATGAGTTCCTGTAGGGATCCGGATTCAGGACCACCCTGGATTTTAATTTGAATTCCCGTTTATTTTCACTTATTTAAGCAATTCTTTTCAATCTGTACGATCATGCGAAATGTAATTTATTTCCTGGCCATTACCATGGCCTTTTCAGGCTGTGCCGGAACTGATAGCAAGCCTGATTCCGAAAGTAAAATTGAGAAAAAGGCGGCAAAGATACATGCAGCGGCATATACAGTGGACAGTCATACAGACACACCTCTTGAGCTTACCAGGTCCGGGTTTGATTTCGGAGCGTGGAACGATCCGCATGAGACTCATACCAAGATAGATCTGCCCCGGATGAAAGCGGGGGGGATGGACGGGATCTATTTCGCAGTCTTTGTGGGCCAGGGGATAAGAACCCCTGAAGGAAATAAAAGGGCATGGGACCAGGCAATGATGATTACCGATACCATATATGCCGTTACAGCCCGTTTCCCGGAGGAGATTGAAATTGCCACGGAGGCCGGGGATTTGAAAAGGATTGCACGCAAAGGGAAGCATGCTGTTTATCTGGGGATGGAGAACGGCTATCCCATCGGGAACGATCTCAGTTTACTGGATAGCTGCTATAAACGGGGAATCCGGTACATGACCCTGGTACATACGGCAAATAATGATATCTGCGATTCATCCACCGACTCTGTCGAACATGGGGGCCTTTCGCCATTTGGGATCCGGGTGGTGGAAAGAATGAATGACCTGGGCATGATGGTGGATCTGTCCCATGCATCCGACGACAGTTTCTATGATGTGATCGAACTCAGCAGGGCACCTGTTATCGCTTCCCATTCCTGTTCCCGTGCAATTTGCGATAATCCCCGGAATCTTTCAGATGAGATGCTTCTGAAACTCAGGGATAATGGCGGGGTGATACAGATGTGCATCCTGAGTGAATACGTGCGGTACATGGAAAAGGATCCACAGAGGGATTCGGCACGTCAGGCAGTCTGGATGAAACATGGAAATTATTATGAACTGGATCAGGAGGGAAGGGAAGCTTTCGATGCGGACTGGTTTGCCGTTGACCGGGATTTTCCAAGAGAGCTGGCGACCGTAAAGGAAGCGGTCGACCATATAGATCATATAGTTGACCTGATAGGAATCGATCATGTGGGTATCGGGACTGACTTCGACGGGGGAGGCGGTCTGGAAGATTGTTATGACGTAAGTGAAATGGGCAACATCACCCTGGAACTGGTCCGCCGCGGGTACACCGCCAGGGAAATTAAAAAGATCTGGGGAGGAAAC
>CAZIAU010000303.1:0-4648 GCA_964536755.1 uncultured Bacteroides sp.
TATGGAATCATGAATGCCGGATATCTCGTACAGACTATTAATCAGAACATTGCCATTCTTATCTAAAATCTCCAGCCGGGCATCCCCCCTGAAACGCCGGGGACCGTTAAGATCGAAATGGAGATTCACCTTTTGATCCCCGTAGTCTATAAATGGAATTATCCTGTCAATACTCACTTCGCCATGCAGATGCAGCTTCACATCATCCCAGAGAGATGATGAAACATTGGAGCGCCACTGATCCGTTTCCGGAATGTAGGAAGCATCCGCCGGTGGTACGTTTGCCAGGGATTCCAGGGCAATTTCAAGGGTAATTGTGTTCCCAGGCCTGACCTGATCATGGTCCAGAGGGAAATACAGCCTGGCCATCCCGCCCTCCTTCCTGCCCACAAGTTCACCATTGACATATACACTGGGCTGGAAACGGGCACCATTTAACTGTAAGGTGGCTTTTTTCCAATTTCCTTCGGGCAGTTTTATTTCCTTTTTGTACCATAATAACTCGTTTACAATAACTGCAGGGTCATTGTGTATACCCGGAACCAGGACCGTGCGGGTGTAATTTCTCGAGAAACCCATTTCCCACTCTCCATTGAGGGAAATAAACCCGGTTTTGTCGTAACTCCCGCCCGGAGATGATGCCGGAGCCGGAATATATAGCATGCATGTAAGAAGAAGGGTCCAGAGCAGCCGGAAGTGAGGTATAAGACTTTTCATTATCGTATCTGTTTAATATGGCATTACCGTTTGTAATTCAGGTTTAAAGATTGCTGGTTCCCGTATCCTTTGAGTACCAGTTGATCTTTGAATATCTCCAGGACAGCATAAGAATTCATCATGGTTTCAACCATTCCGTATATGTTAATATAATGGATCCCGTTCATAAACACATAATTACCCCTGTGTCTGTGACCGTTTATAAAGGCCACAACCTGGGGATAGTTTTCAATGATACCGATGATCTCGGAATCGTTCCAGAGATTTTCATCCTGGTTCAAAGGCCTCAGGGGCATATGTGAGAAAATGATGACCTTCTGCCCCATCTTCCCTGCACTTTCCAATTCCTGCCTTAGCCAGTCCTGCTGCTCCTCTCCTATGGCGCTGTTCCAGGTCTTATGATTGGGTTTTCCCTCGGTAATCCGGTAATATGAATTTACACTGTCTTCGGGGTACCCGTGCAAAGGATTTGCAAAAAAGGAGTAGTCGGTAGCATCAAGGACGATAAACCGCCAGCCTTTTTCCACATAGGAGTAGTAAAATCCGGGCATCGATAATCTTTCGGTCAGTTCTTTTAAATGAGTGGAATCGATGGCAAAATCATGATTTCCCAGTAACTGGTGGTTTTCAATCCCCGGCAACAGGCTCCCGTATACCGGCAGTATAGAATCGAAGCTTTCCCATTCACCGTCAATTACATCTCCCAGGGTCTGGACAAAGTCAACCCGGTATAAATTAAATGTGTCAATTGCCTCTTCAAGCTTCCTTAAAGACTCCCTGTAATATCTGTTCCCTGATGCTGGTTTATCCGCATACTGCGGATCAGCTACCAGTCCTATTTTCAGAACTGGTCCCTGCTGCGAACAGGAGCTCAGTCCGATCGCCAAAACAATGATTGAAATAATTCTTGTCATAACCATATGCTATTTTACATTGTTCCTTATCTGGTACATATTTTTACTGCAACCTCTGACAGCTTCTACCAGTTCTGTATATGGTTTATCACAGATATCCGTGAAGCCTATCTGAAAATTCTCACCATCACCCCTCCCTGTTGACGGTTGTGCCGGGTACTGAAACCAGTGGGTACCAACAATTAAAGGATGCCTCAACGAATAGACTAAGAAATCTCTGTAGAGTTCTGCCCTCTCTTCCTGGTTTTCAGCAAACCACAATCCTGTATGAAACATTCCCCTGTCCAGTGCCCCAAAATGAAATTCTCCGATCAAAACAGGTTTGTCAATGGAATCTGTAAATCCAACCGGTAATAAATTGTAGATATTATAGGTTATTACATCACAATATTCCTGTGAAAGATACTGAAGCACATCATTCTCCATCATTTCAGCCGAAAACCTGCATCCCAGGTACATCTGACAGGGTGCGATCAGTTTTACCTCCTCCCTGCATATTTTAAAATATTCCTGTGCCAGCCTGGAATAGAACGCCACTAAATCGGCTCTTACCTATTCAATCTGCTCATCAGGCGTTGTTACACTGTTAAGTAAATCATCCCATGAAAAGTAGGCAGATTTCCATGACGAATTGAGATTCTCAATATTGCTGTATTTGCCCATAAGATCACTGACGAATTCTTTTTTGGCCGGTTGGGTTCCGGGAGATCTTAATGTGGATAGCGAAAGCGATGTCTCATCACCCCAACTCTGTTCATTGTCTACGAAGAATCCTATGCAATAAGGGTCGTTGGCCGCTGAACTGACAAACCCTTTCAGAGACTCCCTGACACTCCCACGGAAACTCCTGTCGAACGGATCAGGAAATTTTCGCCACCACCCGCTGCTTCCCTCAATGGTTCTGGCATCAGATGATGAGCCGCTCACAACGTAAGGGATCCTGTTATCAGGATCTGCATCATACATATAACTCCGGGACCAGTTTCCCAGGGTGTTAATACCCCATGACCTGAGACGCAAATGCGTGATATCCCTGTATTGTGTTTTCCAGCCTGTTCCATACTTTCGGATAAGATTCGCTTTCAGAAAATCAAATGTGTTATAAGGAGTATGGTCCTTATAAAATCCGTGTGGCGCCCAGTTGCCCGTACCCCAGCATTCCGAAAACTCCCCCGTTTTATCCGGAATGTTTTCAAAGTAGTCCTCCCGAAGGTCAACCGGTGTCGGAGCTGTGTTCCCAACCCCGTTCACCCCGTGGGAGAAAAACAGGTTTCCGGCAGGATCAATCAGCCACCATTTATTATCTATTTTTTTCGTATAGAAGTGTCCGGTAGCCTTAAAGTTCCCACCAACTTTCCAACCCCCATATTCATCTATATCCTTTGACATGGTAAGATCCGCCAACTCATTTTTTTCAGAAATTGCGAATGATCTCAATTCATCAGCCGAACCTGTTTTCCCGGGCCACTGGCTGTGTTTATATTGACCAAGGGAATCTATAAAAGGAAAAAACCTGCCCGCATCAATTACCTCCACACTATCTTCCAGACGGATATTATCAATTCCGAATTTCCACTCCCTAACCGGTTTTTGAACATAGATACTGATTTGTCTGACCCGTGAAGGATCCAGATCACCGCTGCCAACAGGGATACCTCGCCCGCTAAAGATCTCCCGTCCGGATGAGAGCCGTTTCCCGGAAGCATAAATATTCAGGTGTAACACTCCTTTTTCTCCCGGCTTCAATGTTGCCGCACCCGGAACGGGGCAGCCGGATAGTCCTTCCCGCAGGTTTTTCGACAAACCTTTTATGCCAGCCCAGATAGTAACGGGTTCATCAGAATAATTAATGACATCAATTGCCACGACTGCATATTCTGAAAAATCCCACGGATCATTATCCGGAGCATTAAAGGCAATTCCGGAAACCTGGTTTTCAAATCCTGTTTCAACAGTCAGCGAGTAACCATCTTTGAACTTCTCAACGGCACACCTGGAATCTGTATACTGAATATTCGCGGGTAACTGTCCATCTTCAAAATCAAAAATGAGATCTGATCCGGATATATCGTGTGCTTTATGACAGGATGTGAATAAAGAAAATAATAATAAGAATATGGTCAGCAGTATATTCTTCATGTGTTCAACTCTTTTTTACCTGCCTGTATCCTATGGTATAATTTTTATCATTACCACACCGTGTGACGGAACTTCTGCCGAATAACTCTCCCTCTGTTTTCCGCAATCCTCTTTTTTCCAGAGGTCTCTGACACTAGCTTCCAGGTGTGCCGGATAACCGATCTCATTCCAGCTGACAAACATATCTGCGCTGTTTTCTCCCCTGTTGAATAATACAACCGCCCTCGAACCATCGTATAATTGCTTTGCCCAGACCTCCAGGTCACCATCATCCCTGATTTTTACACCCTGTTTCCCGGCCGGGTCCTGGTTTACCGCTATCACCTCTTTGTTCGTCAGAATATCGTATACTTCCTGGGACAGATCACGAATATCGTTACCCAGCATTAACGGAGCCGACAGTATGCACCAGAGACTGAAGTGGGACCTGTTCTCCTCCAGTGATAAGTCGCCGTTGCCGACTTCCAGCATATCCGGGTCATTCCAGTGCCCCGGCCCTGCATAGGATTCAAGTCCGACCTGCAGATCAAGAATTTTTGTAAAACCTATGAAGTCTTCCATCTGTTCATTTTTTACCAGTACCATCTTGCCGCAATCCCAGCAGGGCCTTATATCCAATGTGGTTCTCCACAGATGTCCGATCCCCTTTGCCCATGTCCAGGGTTGTGTTATGCCCCATTCACAGAGACTGAACACAATCGGTCTCCCGGCTGCTTCAAGAGCATTACGCATCAGCCTGTATGAATCAGGGGCGCTCTGGTTCCCGGTATGACACCAATCATACTTTAGATAGTCAATTCCCCATTTTGCATACTGGCGGGCATCCTGATATTCATAGCCCAGGCTTCCGGGAAAACCACCGCAGGTTTTGTACCCTG
>CAZIAU010000304.1:0-4646 GCA_964536755.1 uncultured Bacteroides sp.
CTTGGCTACTTTTGAAGAGGAGAATCTTGACCAGGTACTAAGACTCCTTTCTCTTACCGGACCGGTAAGGTTTTACAAACATCCCAGGGAAAGAATGGCAGACGGTACTTTTAAAATACAGGAGATAGATGCATTGATAAAATAAAGCGGAACTAAAAAATTCAGGAAAGTGCGGTAACACTCTCCTGAAAGTAAGCAGCATTAACGCTATCAACTTGATCTTCATAAGAATATGATATTGTATAACGGTAACACTAAACAAAATTATGAAAAAATGTAGAACGAGCATCCATGAAGCGCCACAATCGTGCTGCATGCTTAAATTACTGCAAATTATGAAATTGTCCACATTTATCCTGATCGTTGCCACTGTACAGCTCTTTGCCGAAGGGGCCTATTCTCAATCTGCGGGATTGATATTGAACCTGGGTGAGACGACTGTGGGGCAGGTTCTCACTGAAATAGAGAATCAGAGCGAATTCTATTTCCTGTTCAACCAAAAACTGGTTGACACAGACAGGAAGGTCAGCATTGACCTGTCAAATAAGAATATTGAGGATGTACTGTCCCTCCTGTTCTCTGACACAAATACCGATTATGTGGTGATCGACAGGCAGATTGTTTTATCTCCAAAAGAATATCTTTCCGAGGTAAAATCTACAGTTCAGCCCCGGATAATAACCGGTACGGTAAGAGATCAGAACGGGGAACCGATCGTTGGGGTCACTGTTTTAGTGAAAGGCACCACTGTTGGTGCAATTACAGATGCTACCGGTAACTTTCAGATCGAGGTTCCCGAAGATGCCAGGATCCTGCATTTTTCTTATGTTGGAATGGCCAGCCAGGAATTGGAAATTGGCAACAGAACGGTCTTCGATGTTGTGTTATCCGAAAGCACCGTCGGCCTGGATGAGCTGGTGGTCATCGGTTACGGGACCGTGAAAAAAAGTTCCCTTACGGCGTCGGTCGCCTCTTTAAAGGATGAAAAACTGGGACAGGTTGCCGTGGGAAGGGCCGACCTGGCCATGATCGGGATGATGCCAGGGGTCAGTATAAAGCAAACCTCCACAAGACCGGGAGTGGCACCCATTATAAGAATAAGAGGTGTCAGTTCCATCACGGGGGCCAACGATCCGCTTTATGTGGTCGATGGTGTTGCCATAAGCGGTGACCTGAGCACTATTAATTCGGGGGACATTGAATCGATTGAAGTCCTTAAGGATGCCTCTTCTGCAGCCATATACGGATCCAGGGCTGCCGCAGGTGTGGTTATAGTTACGACCAAAAGGGGGAGCGGACTTCAGCCAACCTTCAATGTTAATTTCTATTCCGGAGTAAAAACACCTGCATACCTGGTGGATGATTATCACAATGCACGGGATGCTTTTGACTACGCTTTGAGAGTCAGTGACGGGAATTGGCTTCTCGACGGGGGAGATCCCAGTGTCTCCATATGGGACAGGCCCCCGAAATATCGGCCGGATAGTCTGTACATTAACCTGGGTGACACCGACTGGCAGGATGAACTGCTGAAGAATGCTTTGATACAGAATTATGAAGTTTCCTCAAGTGGCGGAACTGATAAAATCAAATACTACATATCTGCCAACTACATGGATGAGCAAAGCACCTTTATTGTGGGAGAATATAAGCGTATATCGGCCCGTGCCAATATCGATATACAGGTGAGCAAAAAACTGGCGCTCGGTATCACTTTAAGTCCCTACTATTCCAAACAAAGAGTACCTGAAGGCACAATGGCGGATTATTGCAAGTACCCCCCGTATATTCCGCTCTATTTACCAAACGGGGAAATAGGCGACGACGGTTCCAGATATGCCGCAACTCTCGATTTTTTCACCAGTCCTTATATTACCGGGAAGAATCCTGTTGCCGAATCCCTCGGAACCATTGACAGGTACTACAGGCTCGGGGGATTCAGCAATATGTTCCTGGACTATGAGATTATTAAAAACCTGAAGTTCAGGACCTCCCTGGCTTTTAATTACCAGACCCTCCGGAATCCCTTTTTCATGACGACCTATGCTGACAAGTCTGAGCGTACAGAAGCAAATGTTGAATACGGGGAGAACCTGAATACCCTGAATGAAAACACCCTGAACTATTCAACTTCAGTCAACCAGCATTCCTTTGACCTGATAGCAGGGAACTCCTTTCAGAAGAATACAGGTACGGAATTATCAATGAGCGTAACCGACGGATCCATACCCAACAACAAGATTGAAACATTGAATGCAGGAATAGTGAACAATGGTTCAACTTTCATCAGTGAGTGGGGATTGATCTCCTTCTTCGGCAGGATCTATTATGCCTTTGCGGATAAATACCTTCTTTCTGTCTCCTACAGGCGGGACGGGAGTTCCAGGTTCGGGGCAGACCGGAGATGGGGCTCGTTCCCTTCAGCCTCCATCGGTTGGAGGGTCACCCAGGAGGGTTTCATGGATAACGTGGAGATGATCAACAATCTGAAAGTGAGAGCCAGTTACGGATTGACCGGAAGGACCCCCTCCGGTCTGTATGATCCTATTGCCAGGATTCAACAGGGTTTCAGCTATACACTGGGGACCGGTGACGGAAGCAAGATTATAGGCTCCACCCAGGGCACTTTTGGAAATACGGAACTGGGCTGGGAAAAAACGAAGGAACTTGATTTCGGGATCGATTTCGGGATCTTCGGCGGCCGGATCTCCCTTATCTCCGATTATTACAGGAGATTGACCACCGATCTGATCCTGGCCAATCCCATCCCCGGTATTACCGGATTTACCGAGACAACCACCAACATCGGGGAGGTCAGCAACAGGGGGATAGAATTCCTGCTGACCACAAGGAACCTGGTCGGGCAAGTCGGCTGGACGACCAGTATTAACTATTCAAAAAATAAGAACAGGGTGGAAGGACTTGGTGACCTTGACCAGTTGCCCCTGGAAACCTCCAAAAAGGGAATGTGGTTCCTTACCCAGGTGGGAAGTCCTATCGGGCTTTTCTATGGATATAAGCAGATCGGTATATTCCAGAGCGAGGCAGAAGTGGAGGCCGGTCCGGCAAAAACCGGAACAAGACCGGGTAGCATGAAGGTTGCCGACATTAATAATGACGGAGTTATTGATGAGGACGACCGTGTGATCCTGGGGGATAACAAACCGGATTTTGAGTTCGGGATCAACAACACCCTCAGTTACAGAAATTTTGATCTTTCGGTCCTTGTTAACGGGGTCATAGGTTTTGATGTCTGGAATATGGAACTCTCCTATTACCGGGAGAACAGGCATTATCTTACCGATTATCAATTCTATTCTGAATCGGATCCGGGGGATGGGTGGACCCCCGATGCAAACAGGCGGGGAGTAGCTCCGAGGGATACCGACTTCTATATTGAAGACGGCTCCTACTGGGCCATCCGGAACCTGAACCTGGGATATACCATACCTAAAAACGGTTTTGCCGGCAATCTGTTGGGCGGATCCAGGATATACCTTGCCATACTGAATCCCTATGTTCACAAGAGCAAGGAATTCCACTCTTATAATCCGGAAGGCCTGACCGACTACGAATCCGAAGCCACCAGACCGGGTGTCAATTTCGGTTCAGAACCTTTATACAGAACATATTCCATTGGAATAAATCTGGCCTTTTAATTCCATATTTAACAGACGAAACCATGAAAAAGCTAGCCATATTAATTTCACTTATTTCACTCATTGCCTGTGAGGATGAAATAATCAATCTGTCTCCGGTCTCTGAATTGACCAGCTCCAATTTCTACGAATCCGAAGTGGATTTTCAAAATGCACTGATCGCGGCCTACGATGTTCTCCAGGAAAAGAATGAGATCGATTTTGTTATGAGCGAGATAAAATCCGACAACGGGCATGAGATGAAATACCAGTATGAGAAGGATATCGACAATTTCACTGTCACCTCCACCAATGAGCTGATCTCTGAGTTCTGGAAAATAGCGTACAAAGGCATATTCCGTGCCAATATTATCCTTGACAAAATAGATGATGCCGGTTTTGAGGATGGACCAAAGAATATAATCATCGGGCAGGCAAAATTTATCAGAGCTTATATCTATTTCGACCTGGTCCGTTATTTTGGGGATGTCCCCCTCGCTACAACCGTATTGAAACTGAGCGAGTCCATCGAGCACAAACGGAACCCTGTTGAAGAGATATATCAACAAATCGAGGGCGATCTGAAGGATGCTGCGGCTGTTCTTCCGTCAGTATATCCGAATTCGGAGGATCTGGGCAGAATAACCAAAGGCGCAGCCAATGCCATGCTTGCCTCGGTATACCTGACGCAGAAGAAATATTCTGAAGCAAAGAGTGCACTGGAGGCGGTAATGAACGACCCAACAGCAGGATACCAGCTTTTGCCCAATTTTGATGATGTGTTCTCCCTGGATTTTCAGAACAGTAAAGAGATGGTTTTTGCCATCCAGTACAGCAGCGGCACGGGACAGGAGGGTAATGATTTTATGCATGTATTCGGACCGACTAATCCAGCTGCCGATGTTGCACTGGGAGGTGGCAGCGAACATAACGCACCGACTGCCGACCTGATAAGAGCCTACGAACCCGGCGATATTGGGAGGGAAGTGGATGTAGGCGCCGGCACCG
>CAZIAU010000305.1:0-4646 GCA_964536755.1 uncultured Bacteroides sp.
TTACCGGGGAAGAAATGGGAACACATGTGTTCTATTATCCCCGGTGGATGGACGGGAAATACTGTGACCCGGCAAAGAACCAGTTCCGGCAGCACCCCCTGGATTACCTGGAGGGACTTGAGGTCTCGATTCGTGAAGCCCTGAAAAAGTGTCCCGCAGGGGTTGCAGGCAGTGTGGTGGGCATTTCTGTTGATACAACAGGTTCAACCCCGGTGGCGGTAAACCGTGAGGGTACACCGCTTTCTCTGATCCCGGGATTTAAGGATAATCCGAACGCTATGTTTGTGCTCTGGAAAGACCACACCGCACTGAAGGAGGCCGATGAGATCAATGAACTGGTCCGTTCCTGGGGTGGGGAGGATTTTACCAGGTATGAAGGTGGGATTTACAGTTCAGAATGGTTCTGGGCAAAGGTGCTGCATGTACTCAGAGCGGATGAGGAGATCCGGAAAGAGGCATTTTCCTGGGTGGAGCATTGTGACTGGATCCCGGCTCTGCTGACAGGTGATACAGATCCGCTTAAAATGAAACGAAGCCGCTGTGCTGCAGGCCATAAAGCCATGTGGCATGAAAGTTTCCACGGACTTCCCGATGAGGATTTCCTTGTTAAACTGGACCCCTTGCTGGCCGGATTGAAAGAGAGACTGTTCAAAGAAACACATACATGTGATGTGAAGGTCGGACAATTGAGCACCGGTTGGGCACGGAAACTGGGACTCCCCGAATCGGTAAGTGTGGGTGCCGGTGCCTTTGATGCACACCTTGGCGCACTGGGTGCCCAGATCGAACCCTATTACCTCAGTAAGGTGATGGGCACCTCCACATGCGATATGCTTATTGCACCTTCAGATTCTTTTGGAGACACCCTGGTAGGAGGGATCTGCGGACAGGTTGACGGCTCTATTGTTCCCGGTATGATTGGTCTG
The DNA here is from genome assembly GCA_964536755.1 of uncultured Bacteroides sp. Taxonomy (GTDB): domain Bacteria; phylum Bacteroidota; class Bacteroidia; order Bacteroidales. The sequence continues at coordinate 927 of CAZIAU010000305.1, forward strand.
GAGGCAGGCCAGTCAGCCTTTGGTGACATCTACGCATGGTTCAGCGGACTTCTTATGTGGCCCATTGAAAATGTGGTAAAACATCTTGAAGGCGTGGATATTGAGACCAAGGAGAAGATACGGTCTGGTACGGCCGACAGGATAATCGGCGAACTCAGCGAAGCTGCAAAGCATATCAGTCCGGATGAATCATCAGTCCTGGCCCTTGACTGGATGAATGGGCGAAGGACACCGGATGCAAATCAAAACCTTAAAGGTGCAATTATGGGGCTTACACTGGGTTCGGATGCACCCCGTATATTTCGTGCCCTTGTTGAATCCACTGCCTACGGTGCGAAAATGATCATTGACCGCTTCGTGGATCAGGGTGTACGGATTGATGGTGTGATAGCCCTTGGAGGGGTAGCGAAAAAATCACCCCTGGTCATGCAAATTGTTGCTGATGTACTTAACAAGCCTATCAAGGTGGCCAAATCGGACCAGGCAGTTGCTCTTGGCACAGCCATGGCCGCCGCAGTGGTGGCCGGAGTTCACCGGACCATTCCCAGCGCCCAGGCTGCCATGGGAGGTGGATTTGAAACCGAATATCATCCCGATCCGGAAATGGCCAGGACCTACGCTTTACTCTATGAACGGTATAAGAGATTTGGAAGGTTCATTGAGGAAGAAACCGGCAAATAGCAGTTTGGTATCTTAGCCAGGGAACAAATTGTTTATTATATTTGTCACACTGGTGACCATTTCTGATGCTATGCGTGGTACAATCTTTATAACTTTTATCTGCCTGTGTCAGTTTTCGCTCTTCGGGCAGTCCGCCGAAGAGGAGGTGATCCGTCTCAAGCAATCGGATCCTGCGCAGGAGGAGGCGCTACAGGCCGTTGATGAGCATTCATCCGGTGAGCAGTCCGTGGATTTACAGCAGTCAGAGGATAAATTCCCGGGTTACTGGAATATGAACCTTGGTACGGGTTTTACCTATATGAAAGGATTTGGTTCGGGAATGATGTTCTATGCAGCACCGACCTACACATTGCCCCTGAACAGCAAATGGGCATTTCATGGAGGAGTTGTGGCCTCTCAGCATCAGGGTCTTAATTCATACTTTTCAGATGAGTCTGTTCTTCCCGGTTCTTTTTTCAGCCTTTCAGTTTTCGCGGCTGCGTCCTACCGGATGAATGACCGGCTCATATTGCACGGTACGGGCGTGAAACAATTGCTATCGTCACCTGTTTCTCCTTTTATGCCATATCCCATGGATAACCTGTCGCTGGGAGCTACTTACAAACTGGGAGAAAACATCTCCATCGGTGCAACCATTCATATGAACAACGGGCGGGGCTATTATGCCACTCCTTTCGGGGGCCATGCTTTCCAATCACCATATTTCTGGTAAAGATGACCGTCCTGCTTGCTTCACTGGCACCGGTCCTTATCATTCTGTTTTACATCTATTTCCGGGATAAGTACGATAGAGAGCCTGTCTGGTTGCTTGTAAAGGCGGTACTTTCAGGCATTCTCATTGTGATACCCGTTATGTTTGTGGAGAGCTTGCTGGTTGTCTTAATGCCTCAGCTTGGGAAGGTTGGTTCGGCTGCATATAATGCATTTCTGGTAGCAGGGACCACAGAGGAACTATTTAAATTCATGGTCCTGTACCTGCTGGTTTGGAAGAGTTCCAGTTTTAATGAGAAATTTGACGGGATCGTATATGCAGTCTTTGTTTCTCTGGGCTTTGCTGCTGTGGAGAATGTGATGTATGTGATTGAGGGCGGGTATCATACTGCACTTGTGAGGGCAATGACTGCGGTACCGGCTCATGCCCTTTTCGGGGTTACAATGGGGTACTATTTTGGAATTGCCCATATGTATTCAGAACTCAGAAGATCCTATCTCGTAAAATCCCTCCTTTTTCCGGTCCTTTTGCACGGCATTTACGATTTTATACTCATGCTGGAGATTGAATGGCTCCTTCTCCTGTTCCTTCTTTATTTTACCTACCTGTATGTGACGGGGATGAAGAAGTTAAAGATACTTTCCGATATTTCTGTATTCAGGCCAGAGGAACCGGAGGAGTAAACAACAGTAAAATATCAATGAATTATTGCAATATAAAACGAACATGAACTCATTTAATCTGACTTGTATAGCCATAATAACCGGAGCAATTATTTCCGGATGTTCCTCCAGGGAGTCGGTTCACCAGATAGGAACCTTCCAGCCCGTAAACGAACGATTCTGGGAGGTGGTCCCAAGGGAAACTGTGGTGGAAAGAATCGGGATCGATTTTGAGTTTACCGAGGGACCCGCCTGGCACCCTGACGGATTTCTCCTGCTGAGCGATATACCTGCCAATACCATCTATAAATGGAACGGAAGGAAATTTCCCGTATTCAGGCGACCCAGTAACAATGCCAACGGATTGATGGTCGCACCGGATTGTTCTGTACTGGCCTGTGAGCATGGCTCAAGGAGTGTGACCAGGTATTCCCCCGGTGGCCGGAGAACAGTATTAGCAGACCGTTACCGGGGAAGGCGTTTGAACAGCCCCAATGATCTCTGCAGGTCGAAGAACGGGGCCATCTACTTTACAGATCCTCCGTGGGGATTGCCAGGAGGGAATAGTGATCCGGCAAAGGAACTTCCCTACAACGGGGTATTCAGGGTTCATGAGGGTCAGATTACACTTCTGGACAGTACCCTGTCCTTACCCAACGGGATAGCCTTGTCGCCCGACGAGAAATATCTTTACGTGGCCAATATGGAGATGGAGACTATAAATGGTAAGGTTCAGAATCATCTATTCTGGTTGAGATATACTCTGGATGAACGTGGCCAGGTAATAGAGAGGAAGGTGTTTTATACGGCCACAGACAGCTCCCTTCCGGGCGGACCGGACGGGATGACTGTGGATAAACAGGGGAATCTTTTCCTTACCGGACCGGGAGGAATTCTAGTGGTGGATCCCTCAGGTGAGCACCTGGGGACCATCGGGATCCCTGTTCCTGCCTCTAACCTTACTTTTGGACCAAAAGGAGATGAATTATTTGTCACAGCCCGGAAAACCGTAGTAAGGATTGCATTTAAATAAAGTGTGCCATCAGAAACAGAATGAATTTTTTCATTACGTTTTTTTTTCGGATTTCTTGACATAGAGTATTACCTTGCGTTTTAAGGAATAATTTCTGTAAAGGCCATTTCCCAAGTATATGAGTGATCAATTTTCATTGTCCTATGCCCGAGAACTTGATAATAGTGATTCCCTGAAGTCATACCGGGAACAGTTTGTGGTCCGTGATCCTGACCTTATCTACATGGATGGGAATTCTCTGGGGCGGCTTCCCGTTCAGACCGTTGGCACCCTCGATACCACCATAAGGGAACAGTGGGGGGAGAGGTTGGTACGTAGCTGGAATGAAGGCTGGTACCATCAGTCCTCCAGGCTCGGCAGGAAGATTGCCCAGATAGTCGGGGCCCACCCCGAAGAGGTAATTGTTGCCGATTCCACCTCGGTTAATCTTTATAAACTGGCCTATGCTGCACTGAAAATTGCCGATAGCAGATCTGAGATAATATCCGATGATATGAACTTCCCCTCGGATCTTTATATTATTCAGGGATTGATCCGGGAGTTTGGGAACAGCCATAACCTGAGGTTGCTAAAATCGCAGGATGGCATTTCATCGGATATGACAGAGCTGGTCAGGATGGTCAATCACCATA
>CAZIAU010000306.1:0-4634 GCA_964536755.1 uncultured Bacteroides sp.
CGTTCATGTATTTGTTCAGTAGCACTTTCATAACTGCGTAATTCATATACCCTCTCTGATCGTGGTGTGTCAAATTCGGGAACACCATATTCCGGCATAGCCTCAAAGGCTTTAAGAAGGATGCTCTCAATCCTGAAATATGGTGCCTGATCATAAGGAGCCTGAATATAGTCCTTGCCCTGTTCCTGATATGCCATATCTTGGGAAAGTTTTTTTGCCAGTTCTTCAACCTGATGCAGGTTATGGAGCGGAATGAATACCATCAGGTAGTTCATAGCATCAGCAGGCTTTTCAATAGGTTTGAAAACCCCCACCTTTTCGATGCCTGCCCTGTGTAGAGCCGGTAAATATGCCGTTTCCAGAAACTGGTCCATCCGTGCCTCCTGCTCTTCCGTTTCAAGTGTGTAGATCTTGAATTGATAATAATCTCTTTTGTTATTGTCTTTAAATGATGATAATAACACGACCATGGTTACCATTATAATTACAATGGCTGAATTTTTGAAAGCTGTCATAATGAAGAATTTTTAGACCCTGAAGATATAGATTTTTCATGATAAAAAGTCTAAATTTTTCTTTTGCCCTTTTCCATGTATATATATTGACATTTTAATTAATATTGCATTCTTATTTAAACAAGGTTATGAAGTTAAAAATCATTGCAATAGCTGTAATTATTATTTACCCGGTAATTCAACTCTGTTCACAGGACAACAAGGGTGTCGGTTCCCAGGGTACCGGTTGGAAGAGGACCAGGGAAATCCTGGATTGTGTTCCCAGGCTGGTGGACCGCCAGGACCTGGTGGAGGATAACTTTCATCATCGGTATATCACAAATAATCCACGGGATATTGAAGTGGGATACTTTTCTGTAGAACCGATCACATATGTTGAGCAAGGAAACCGGTTTTGCGAGGTATCCCTTCCGGCTGCAGGGGTTAGCAGTTCCTATTTCAGAGGCACGTTCACCACAAGTTATACACTTCCCGGAAAAGGTGTCTATCAGATAAATATCCAATCAAATGCACTCATTTATAATAATGAGATCAGGATCATTAATCCCCAGCGTACCATTGCAACAGTAGAAGCATCACACCGGTTACAGGTTATCACCGATGCGGCTGAGAATCCACATACAGACATGGACAACAGTTCGTCAACCCTCGGAGTATATAGCTGGGAGGTGGAGATAGATGAAAAGGGCAGGTGGAAAGGAAATTCATGCGAAGGTGAATGCAATATGCAGGATGAGGAAATTCCCGGTGGACACTCCAGTATCAATCTGGACCGTAAGATCAAGGGACCGGGTGTTCTGGTTATCGAAGAATCGGTAATTTTCCACGTGGAGGCACTCTCGGCATATAAATATGAACCCATATTCCAGGTAATCAGTTTTTTTAACTTTGAGCCCCTCAGCATATCTGCGAAACTTCTGCCCTGCGAATAACCTGCCGGAATTCCATTTAACTGCCTGATCAGGGGTTCAGCCTGAGAGGAACCGCGACAGGCCCGTAAAAGCCGTATAGGCCATAAAGAGGGAGAAGACGAAAGTCAGTCCCAGCCCCAGGTTCATTATCAGTGGATTGCGGTAGTCTCCAACCACATCTTTCCTGTTGATAAGGATGAAAACGAAGAGAATCATCAAAGGCATCACTACAGGGCTTATGGCCTGGGATGCAATCATTATAATTACCGGGTTGCCTTTGAATACGGGAACAATCAGGCCCAATAAGGCTATCAGGAGTACTGCGATACGAATGGGACGGCGACCCATGTTCCTGGGAATATTCAGATAATCACACATGATCCAGGGTCCCAGCAGGTATCCCGGGAACAGGGAAGAGAAGGCTGCAGCAATAATTCCGAACACAAAGACAGAGGATGCAAGCGGACCGGAAATCGGCTCCAGGGTCCTGACCATATCTATTGCTTTTTCCACAACGATACCTCTCGGGTACATGGTCCCGGCCGCAGCAGCTAAAATGGAAGCGCTGACCAGGAAAGTGAGAACAAGGGAGATAATCGCATCCCTGTTTTCAGTCTTTAACTCTTTAAAGGTCCATTTCTGTTCGGCCACCAGGTAAGTTCTTGACATCAGGACAACGGTTGCCATGGTAGTACCCACCAGTCCGGCCAGAATCAGGTGGGAATCGTTTCCCTCAGGGATTCTTGGAACCATTCCCTTTACAATATCCGCGCCATCCGGTATGACCATGAACATGGAAACGATAAAACTGATTCCCATCAATGCAACTATGACAGACATGATCCGGAGGAAAAAGCGATGCTTCCCGAACCAGAACAGGTAATACAGGACAGCGATGATAATCAGGGAGGAAATGGCGGGATGCAGCCCGTTGCCGCCAGGGATCAGAATCCTGGTCCATTCCTGGAATACATCGGCGGCAATGGCCGTTACCCCTATTACAGAGGAAATCACTGTCATCATCAGACCGGCCATAATAAAAATCGCTGCCGCTTTTCCGAATTTTGTCCTGATAATATACAAAAGAGTGTTCCCTGACAAAATGGTCAGCCTGCTGATATTCACAATCATGATATATGTGAAAAAACAGGAGAGAGCCAGCGCCCATGTCATGGACATCCCGTACTTTGCTCCCGAGGAGGCCATGGTGGTAACGCTGCCGGTTCCGACAACATATCCAAGAATAAAGATTCCAGGACCAATTGAGTTGATGAACTTTTTGATTTTACTTTTCATCTTCTGGTCAGGTATGTGAACAGGATTAATTATTAACAGGACTAGCTTTTCTCAATAACCTGGTTGAAGCTTAATTTGTATTCCTCATTGTACAGATGCCTGTATTCTTCTACAAATCTTGAATAGGATTTTTTTGCCATAGTGTGTTTTCCCTGCCTGATCAGTAATCTGCACTGGAACTTCAATGCTTCTTCACTGGCCGAATCAAACAGAAAAATACAATTTGTGAGATGCAGCAGAAATTCCGGGTCATCATCTGACATCCCCAGAAAACTGATAAACGTATCAATGATTTCGTTTGAGATCTCAGACTTGAACGTGTCGAGCCATCCAGCATTTGTATTAACGAGGAAAGGACGGTTTTCTATGATCGAAAGCAGGTCAACCATATGCTCTCTTTTCAATATTGTTTTGTTGCGGACAATCTGCAGGTATTCAAAATAGTCAATATATACCTGTGACGGATTAAAATTGAATTTCCAGTAACCGGTATCTTTTGAGATGGAGGCTGATTCCAGGTTTTCAAGTTGTGATTTTAGCTTAACGATATTCACGGCCCGGTTGTTCCTTGCACTTTCAGCAGGTTTGCCGAACCAGAAAGTCTCATACAGAAGATCGGACGAGACCCCTTTATCGTCCCGTAATGAATGCAATAAAATAAACAGAAAAAGTTTCTGTGGTAATGGAGTGAACTGACCGGTTATATCTGTGCCCAATCTGTCGATGACCTGGAATCCCCCGAAAAGTATTATGGAGTTGTTCCGGTTCATCTGGTCTCTCTTTAGGGATGGCACATCGGTCGCCTTGTCCGGGAGACTTTTCCCTTTTTTATTTCGCAGGAGAAGAAAAGTTGTCCCGATCACTAAAATTGAGACGATCAGGATAATCACCAGAAAGGAAATTCTTGATTCAGCCTCACCCGTCTCCGGGAAGCAGGGTTGCGGTGGAAATGAGACGGAGTGGACTGAAATCGAGGTGATGCCATCGGAGAGATAAGTTGTCAGGGCCACCAGGGCGTCTGATTGTTTGCTGAAATAGAGATCTGCAAAGGAGTTTACATCCAGGAAACTAAAGCTAATGGGATTGGCGAGTTCTATAATTTCCGGGTTATCGAGCGGTATCTGCACAAGTTGCAATTTATTGTTAAATTGAAATTTGGAGAAACCGAGCGCATACAAATTGTTCGAATCATCGAATACAACAGAATTTGCAAAACAGAATCCTGTATGTATGTTCTGGAACTCAGACTCCCTGGAAAATATACTGTCTTTCAGGGAGTAACTGAGTAGCTCGTAATAATATTCCGGGCTCTCCGATTGCCTGCCACTTTCACTTCCAAATCCGCCTATTATATATATCAGGCTGTCAGCCGGATTATATCCCGCACCCGCAAGGTATCTTGGATAAAAAACTCCTTTATAATTAATGGTGTCAAACCGGTTCCTGTCCGCGTTCCAGACCCGGACAAGGTTCTTGTAGTGAAACTCACCGTAACCGCCAAAAGTAATGATCGACCCGTTGGGCTCCACGATTCGATTGTGGTGCCAGTTAAGAGTCAGTCCCCTGGTCCCGGGTCCGTGGGGTGACCATTTCATATTCTCAAAATCAAGATATGCCAGATAGTTATTGGTCAGCGAATATAACAGGAGCCTGTTTGAGACCGTATCATAGATCACCTGGTTAACGCTTTCGATCTGTGCAGTGGAATCAATGGCCAGTCTCCTTACTGTTCGGTTTGTCAGATTATAAATTAAGACAGTGTCTGTTGAAACCATGTAAATATCATTATTCAGGGGATCAAAGGTGGTTTTTACATCTCCTGCTATCTCAATATCTATCAAGTGATTCCATGTGTTGTACTCCTTAAGCAGCCAGCTTGTATTAGATGCGATCCCGATTTTCCCGGTCGGAA
>CAZIAU010000307.1:0-598 GCA_964536755.1 uncultured Bacteroides sp.
GCAACAGGCTACCATGGACCTTTATAAAAAGGCAGGGGCCAATCCTATGGGTGGTTGTCTGCCTATGCTTCTTCAGTTCCCGATCCTGTATGCCATGTTCAGATTTTTCCCCACATCCATTGAACTGCGCCAACAGAGGTTCCTTTGGGCTACAGACCTGTCCACATACGATTCAATCCTGCACCTTCCATTTACTATACCTATGTATGGTGACCACGTCAGTCTGTTCACCCTGTTGATGACGGTGACCACCATTCTTTCCATGCGCTGGAACAACCAGGCATCAGCAGGCAGCAGTCAGATGCCGGGAATGAAATCCATGATGTATGTAATGCCGGTTATGTTCATGCTGATACTGAATAATTTTTCGGCAGGACTCACCTACTACTATTTCCTGGCCAATGTAATCACCCTGGGACAGAACCTGATCTTTAAAAGGTTTGTGAATGAGGAGGAGATCCTGAAAAAAATCAACGCCAGGAAAGGTAAACCAGCTAAAAAATCGCGTTTCGCCCAGCGGCTGGAGGAGTTACAAAAACAGCAGAAAGCCGGCAGAAAGCCGTTACCGAAAAAGAGTCGCTAAAGAGAACGTTGTCAT
>CAZIAU010000307.1:608-4633 GCA_964536755.1 uncultured Bacteroides sp.
AGGGCTGCCATCTTCAGCGCAGTGACCGCTGCCTCGTCCCCTTTATTGCCATATTTGCCTCCGGCGCGGTCCAGGGCCTGTTGCTGGTTATCTGTTGTAAGAACACCGAATATGAACGGAATCCGGTACTCCAGATTCAGTTCAGTTATTCCATGGGTTACTCCCTGACAGATATAGTCAAAATGCCTTGTTTCACCCTGTATAACACATCCAAGACATATTACTGCATCGGGAGAAAATTTATCTGCGACGAATCTGGCTCCGAAAATCAGTTCAAAGCTACCCGGAACTGTTTTAATATAGATATTTTCCCTTGATAACCCGTTTTGCATTAGGGTGTTAAGCGCCCCATCCAGCAGGGCAGCGGTTATCTCTTCGTTCCACTGGGAAACCACAATCCCGATCCTCATTCCGGAGCCGTCCGGAATCTCAGCCGGATCATGATCAGAGAGGTTCTTCAGACTCGAAGCCATCCGGATCAGAGGGACATTTTTAATTCAACCCGGCCGATGTATTTCTTTATCTCTCTTCCCTCGGGTGTTTCCGGGTAGTTAGTTTCTATGGTCCTGTATGATTCAAGTGCCTGGTCCAGTTCTCCAAGTTCTTCGTATACGATCCCGAGTTTCTTCAAGAGGATAGGGGAAGAGAAATTATTCCGGTACTTATCAATCCCGCTCTTATAGGACGTAACCGCCTTATCCAGGTTTCCCAGTTCCACATAGGCATCACCCATAGTGCTGTATTTTGCAGCTCCAACCAGCAGATCAGCGGTTTTGAATTTTTCAAGGTATTTGATTGCAGCATCGTCGTCACCTAACTGGTGATAACATACACCGGCATAATACCTGGCTAATTTTGCCGATTTGGTAATTCCATAATCTTCAATAACATTCAGAAATCCCGGATAGGTACCGAATCCATTCAAAGCCAGGTTAAAGGAGTCAATCTCAAAAAAGCGTTCCGCATAAAACATGTCCGATGCAGCTTCCTCATTGAGAGGTTTCAGGTAATACCTGTTGCCTCCAATTATAATAAGCAATACGACTATAAGTCCGCCAAGTACGAATGATAATGTTTTCTGGTTATCTTCTATAAATTGTTCGGAGCGGGTCAAAGCTTGTTCAAGGCCCTCAAGGTTCTTGTCAGTATGCTTCACATTCTTTTTCTTCGACATCACACGGTTTTTTATTGGACTTTAAAAACTTCCGCAAAAGTAATCCTTTTTTGTAAACTTGCCGGTTAGGGCGCCACAAAAATAGTAATTTTGTATATGCATCTGAAATCACTTTCTCTGGTCAGTTTTAAGAATTATGAACAGATAGATATCCCACTCTCGGAGAAAATCAACTGTTTTGTTGGTGAGAACGGAGTAGGTAAAACAAATATTCTGGACGCGGTCCACTACCTGGCTCTTTGCAAAAGCAATCTTAATCCCGTGGATACACAAAACATCATGTATGACCGGGAATTTTGTGTGGTGCAGGGTATTTTCGATCGTTCGGGCAAGGAAGAAAACATATACTGCGGGATACGCAGGCAAAGAAAGAAACAGTTCAAAAGAAACCAGAAAGAGTACCAGAAGCTTTCAGAACATATCGGACTGATCCCGCTGGTAATGATTTCTCCGTCCGACAGTGTTTTAATTAATGGGGGAAGTGAAGAGCGGAGAAAATTTATGAACGGAGTCATAGCCCAGTACAGCCGTCTATACCTTGAGAACCTGATTCAGTATAACAGGGCCCTTGCCCAGCGAAACAGACTTTTAAGGGACTTTGCATTAAATCGTAATTTTGAATTGAACATGCTGGAAATCTGGGATGAACAGCTCATCAGATACGGAGAGCCGATCTATCTCGAACGAAAACGTTTTGTGGATGAGATCCTCCCGGTATTCAACAATTTTTACGAACATGTATCGGGATACAGGGAAGCTGTGACCCTTTCCTATAAGGCTCAACTCAATGAAACCGCTTACAGGGAAGGGCTGAGTAATTCTGTTGAAAAGGATCGTATTTTACAGTACACAACATTTGGGATCCACAAGGATGACCTGGGTATGGAACTGGGAGAACACAGCCTGAAGAAAAGCGGATCACAGGGTCAGCAGAAAACTTTTCTTGTGGCTCTGAAACTGGCAGAATTCGAATTTATCAGGAAACTGACGGAAATACCCCCAATACTGCTTCTTGATGACATTTTTGATAAATTTGATACTTACCGGGTGAAACAGATTATAAACCTTGTGGCTGAGAATCATTTCGGACAGATCTTTATTACCGATACAAACGAATCAAGATTATTCGGAATCCTTAAAGAGATCCCTGCCGATCACAGGGTCTTCAGGATCGATCATGAAAGTAACATTATTAAAATGGATGTATGATTATAAATTGATTCTTAATAATCCCCGATTCCGGAAGCAATTGAAAATTTTAGACGAGTGAAACGAAAAGAGATCCAAAGAATTGATACACTGTTGGATCATTTTGTAAAAGCCAACAAACTTGAGAAGGGGCTTGCAGAATACCGGCTTATAAAATCCTGGAACGAACTCCTTGGTATCACAGTGGCAAAAAAAACCAAAAGCCTGCATATCAGGAACAGAAAACTTTTTGTCACACTTTACTCATCGGTGGTCAGGAATGAACTGGGAATGATAAAAGACACCCTTATCCTGCGGCTTAACGAAGCAGCAGGTATGAAGGTCATTGATGACATCGTACTGAAATAATCAGAATCTTTCAGACAGGGGGAAAAAGAATGAAGCCTCAAATACTGCATTTTCATCCGAATCTGACCCATGAACAGCATTTGCCTGCAGTGACTCTGCGTACTGTTTCCTTATGGTGCCTTCCTCTGCTTTAGCGGGATCAGTGGCCCCGATCAGGCGGCGGTAATCCTCAACGGCGTTTTCTTTTTCCAGTATGCCGACAACTATAGGTCCTGAAATCATAAAATCGACCAGACTTCCGAAAAAAGGGCGTTCACGGTGCACATTATAAAATGCTTCAGCCTCCCCTCTGGTAAGGTGCAGCATCTTCAGGGCGGATATCCTGAAACCTCCTTCAGAAATCTTATTCAGAATAGGGCCTGTATATCCATTCTTAACGGCCTGTGGTTTAACGATGGTGAAAGTAATTTTTCCTGACATTATTGCTTTTCAATTGGTAGTGCATATTAACAAATAAATCCATGCTTTGTTAAGCCACCTCCAATATTTTTTAACTTTGCCACGCCATCATAGAAGTATATTATGCTGAACAAGAAGAAAAGAGATGACATTGCCAACTGGATCCAGGAATCCGGCAATATAGCTATTCTTACCCATACCAACCCGGACGGAGATGCTATCGGATCAAGCCTGGCACTTGCGCTGGCACTGATAAAGAAGGGTAGGGATGCTCAGGTGGTGATTCCGGATGGTTTACCAGATTTCCTCAGATGGCTGCCCGGCATTGAACTCTCAACAACGTTTGCCTACAAGAAGGAAAAGGCCATCGGGATAATTGAGAATGCCGATTTGATATTTTGTCTTGATTTCAATGATCCGGACCGGCTTATCGGTGTTCAGGAATACCTTAACAGATCGAACGCTAAAACGATCCTTATTGATCATCACGAAGATCCTGTAGAGTTTGCAGACATAACTATTTCAGAAACATGGCGAGGATCGGTTGGGGAAATGATATATCTGTTAATAGAGGAGATTTTTAAGGAGGAGCTGCTTGATAAAGATATTGCCACCTGTCTCTATGTGGCCATAATGACAGACACCGGAAATTTCAGCTATGCCAGTAGTTACCCGGAAATATTTCATGTGGTGGGTGAGCTTATGAAATACGATCTGCAGAAGGACAGTATCTACAGCAGGGTGTATGATGCTTATTCTGGCGATCGCATGAGGCTTCAGGGCTATTGCATGATGGAGAAAATGGTCATTTTACCAGAATACCATACTGCTTATATCAGTATATCCGAAGAGGAACTGAAAAACTACAAACCGGAACGTGAGGAACCGGATGATT
>CAZIAU010000308.1:0-4613 GCA_964536755.1 uncultured Bacteroides sp.
CGATCTAAAGGATGTTTTCCGGGCATCAGATGAACTGATTGAGGTCGATACACCTATAGATGTGCTGATACACAATGCCGGTGTGTTTCTCAAAAAAAGGGATATTACACCAGACGGCATTGAAAAAGTTTATATGGTCCAGTACCTGGCATCCTTTGTTTTGAATATCCTGTTGATGGATAAACTGATGTCGCAGGAAAGGGCCAGGATTATCATGGTGAACTCAGAAGGTCACCGTTTCGCTGCCTGGGGACTTGACCTTGATGACCTGAACTGGGAAAAAAGACGATATACAGGTTTGAGAAGTTATGGTTCTGCAAAACTGTCTCAACTGCTGACCATGTTAATATTTGATGAATATTTTAAGAAAACAGGGGTTACCATAAATGCGATGCATCCCGGAGCTGTGAAAACAGAAACCGGTCAGGAGAACGGACCATTGTATCGCTGGTATAAAAAGAATATCCTGGACAGGATACTCAGGCCTGTGAAGATAGCATCAGATGCCCTCTATTACCTCGGAGTATCAGAGGAAATTAATGGCGTAAGCGGTAAATTCTTCAACTTAACCACTGAGGAAGAACCTGCGCCGCCTGCGCTTGACAAGGAATTTGCCTGTGAACTATGGAATAGAAGCCTGGAAATGGGACAGGTGCAGGATGTGATACGGCGCATCAAGGAGAAGTACATGGTTGATGCAATAGCAAATATAACGTATGCCTGACAAGGATTATAATACTATTGTTGTTGGCGGTGGTATGGCAGGGCTTACCTCTGCAGCCTATCTTGCGAAGGCGGGTCGTCAGGTTCTGCTTATTGAGAAAAACAGAGAGTGTGGCGGACTTGTGAGCACTTTTTCACGTGATGGATTTCAATTTGAAGCCGGCATCAGAGCCCTGGAAAACGCAGGGATCATTTTCCCTATGCTTGATGAACTGGGTATTGAGCTCGATGTGGTTAAAAGTCCTGTATCTGTTGGTGTGGAAAATGAGATACTACATATTAAAGACATCAACAGCCTTGAACAATACAGCAATATGCTGAAAAAGATCTACCCGGAAAGTGTGTCCGAAACAGACCGGGTCATAAAGCTTATACGGAAGGTAATGAAATACATGGATGTGCTTTATGGTGTTGAAAATCCGAATTTCAAAGATTTTAAGAATGACAGGAAATATATTTTTAAAGAACTTCTGCCCTGGCTGCCCAAATTCCTGATTACTATCGGGAAGATCAACCGGATGAACAATCCGGTAGAACCCTACCTGGCTAAGATCATAAAGAATCCCTCCCTAAGAGATATCATTTCACAACATTTCTTCAAGAATACACCTGCATTTTTTGCTCTGAGTTACTTCTCCCTATACCTGGACTATTTTTATCCCAGAGGTGGAGTGGGTAAGCTGCCTGCAGCCATGGAAAAGAAGTTCCTCGAATTGGGGGGAACTATCAGGCGCGAAACAATCATTAATAGAGTATCGGCTTTTGAACAGAAGATAGTTGATCAGGATAACGTAGGATACTCCTATGAAAATCTAATCTGGGCAGCAGACCTGAAATCCTTTTATACGATCACGGATACAAAGGGCTTTTCTTCTAAGATCTGCTCGGGGATTGCTAAAACAAAAAGCCACTTATTTGAAAAACGTGGAGGGGATTCTGTGTATACTCTATTCGTTGAGGTGGATGAACCCGCAGAAAGTTTCGGGGAAATTGCGAACGGACATTTCTTTTATTCACCCTCAAAACAAGGATTGGGAGAAACACACTGGAGTGAGCTCAACGGGATCTTAGAATCTCGCGGTGTACCGGATAAGTTCCATATATTAAACTGGCTAGATAAATTTCTGACCTTGAATACCTACGAAATCTCTGTCCCTGCTCTCAAGGATCCGACTATGGCACCCGAAGGCAAAACTGGATTGATCATCAGCATTCTTGCTGAATACAACCTGTTTAACATGGTCGCTGAAGCAGGCTGGTACAAGGAGTTTATAACAGAAATAGAGGAACGGATTCTCAGGATACTCGCCTCTTCGGTATATCCCATGTTAAAGGATAAAGTAATGAAGAGTTTTTCATTTTCTCCACTGAGTTACGCAAGCAGGGCAGGCAGTTCAGAAGGGGCGATCACTGGATGGTCTTTCCAGGAACCAGTCCCGGCCATAAATAAAATCCTGGCTGCAAATCGTGCTGTTACTACACCTGTACCTTCAATCTTTCAGGCGGGACAATGGACCTACAGTCCGGCCGGTGTGCCCATGTCCATTCTTACCGGTAAAATGGCTGCGAAACGGATTTTGAAATCCTAAATAAGAAGAATAAGGATTATTACAATCAATATTGTAATTACCATTCCTAAAACCAGTTGTCTAACAATGGTTCTGGCGGAGAATGTTTTATGGTTCTCATGTTCAGCCAGTTCATTATATTTACCGATCAGATCATGAAGATCCTTAACTGAAGTGGAGCAACCCGGGCTATCGGCAATATAATGCTGTGCGTAAGGGAAACAGATCACACTGCTGATCTCCGGTTCTGCCAGTCCGGGAAATAGAGTGTTCTCAATGATGCGCAGATCTCCCGGAGGTATATCCAGGGCTTCATGTACCTCAGCCGGATCAAAGATCACGGCAAAAAGATGATCATCACCCAATGCCAGATCCTTGCTGTAGCCGATGGAAGTATTTCCCATAACCCATAGCTGCTGATCCAGCTTACGCAGCTTCCCGTTTTTTAAACTGCCTGTCAACTCAAACTTCCTGTTGGTTTTGTCTTCCCGGACATCCAGGTAAACTTCTCCCTTTGAACTCGTCGTGAATAGAGCATTTTTACAGTTTGGATCGGCAATACCCTTTGATGGCAGGGCAATGAGAGTATTACTAAGAATATCAATGAATACAAAAGAGATCAGCCCCGATGTTTTGTCTGTGGCAATGAGGTAGACCTCTTGCCGGATGCCCCAGAAGGTACTAGCCCGGGTACCCAGGTTACCTATTCCCATGTAGTAATCAGGTTCGTCATCGACAAACAATTTGGTTTTTGCAAGCTCATAACGATTTGACAACAGCGATTTTGCATATTCGATATCTTTCAGTTTAAAAAACAGGAAAAGGCTGTAAGGTTCAATCACAAAACCGATATAAGGGGTCTTCTTAGCTGCCCGGTAAAGCAATCTCTTCATAAGGGATGGAGACAATAATCTTTTGAATTTCTGGAAGAAGAGCAGGTTGCTGACAGCCATTGGCCGGATCATACTCTCAACACCCTTAATGAATTTATCCTCATTCTTTATATCCATTTGTCCGTCATTAATTAATAATTATATAGTAAGTATGATAATATAAATCAATATATTCCAAGTATATCAAATAAATATATCATATTAACATTTCATTATTGATCACATTTGGTATTAAAAATCTTACGAAATGAATAAATTGATTTCCAATTGCCCACCTTTTAATTACAGGAACGCTTTCCTTGCGTTTGTCCTAACTTGCGTTCTTTCAACGAGTGTATTAATGGCAGGCAACAATGAAAAGGATGCATCAATACGGTCCATCAACAAGGATCCATAAAATGGAGGATAGCTCGAGAAAACTTATGTCCATTAATATTTCTCCCGGTTTTAAACACACCGACCCAAATAAAACAACATTTTTAGAACGGGCAAGCGAGGAGCTGTGGACGGACCTTGTAAAGGAGACGGTAGGATCCGAAGTAAACTGGCAGTTAATAACCAGCTATAACGAATGGGGAGGGGGTACATCTGTAGAATCAGCAGTGGATTGGCAAACTGAGTCGGGTTATGGAATGTACCTGGATGTGTTAAATAAATATGCCATATTGGAGAATCTTACCATTTCCAGTACAAATAGTTTCAGCCAAACCGGCCCAATAAAAGATCTTCCTTTTACAATTAAAAATAAAACCCTGCAGTTATGCCATAGAGCAGATAGAATAGTTGTCTATTCTATGACTGGAAGAGTGATTTTACATGAACTAAACATCTCAAGCCTTGCTTTGGAATTTAATGAACCTATCGCCATTCTAAGTATCGAACTGGATGACAAATTGTATCGTTATAAGTATATAAATTTATAATATAATAATGCGGTCATGCAGAGCTTGATTGGCAGATTCAAGATTGACCAAAGGGATGAAATTACCTTACAATTCAACATAGACCCTGCTAAATATGATATACCAGATATGATTAGAAAATATTTCATTTTGATATTATTCCTGTTATTGGCTAATAATACCGTAAATGCTCAAGTGGATAGCTCGCAGCAATTTTTATTCAATCAAATATATTCGGCTGCTGAAAAAGAGTATGGGATAAATCAGGAGTTAATAAACGGAATACTTTTTGAAAACAAAAATCCGAATGCAATTGGGCACCCCTATTTTTTGGATTATTATAGCAATACAGGAACTGTGATTTATAGAGGACAGCACTATTCAAATCTAAATTTGAGATATGATATATATGATCAACAAGTTCTATTAATTTACTTATTCAACAAAATTGAATATAAACTTCATTTACATAATGAATTTATCACCGAATTTACTATTGAAAATAAGAAGTTTATAAAAAAAGCATT
>CAZIAU010000309.1:0-4607 GCA_964536755.1 uncultured Bacteroides sp.
TATCGTCCCCTTCGATCTCGTAGGTAACATGCATTTTATAAAACCTCCTTGGATATTCCTCCGTCAGTTCTCCCTCCACTTTTACATTCAGGTTTTTCACCTCCACCCGCATTTTCTTCAGGATAGAGATCACATCCATCGCGGTACATCCTCCCAGGGCTGCCAACATCAATGGTTTGGGTCTGGGTCCACGATCCTGTCCCCCCACATCGGGTTCTGCATCTATGATGAATTTGTGTCCGTTGACCTCGGTTTCAAAGGCCATATTATCGATCCACCTGGTATTTACTTCCTCTCTGGTTTTCATTCCTCGGGAAAATTTTAATCTTTCAATTCGTTTGCTTTTGCCCTTAAATACTCTGCTGCACTCAGCGAGGCGATGGTTCCGTCAGCCACCGCAGTGGTTACCTGGCGGAATTTTTTAACAATACAGTCTCCCGCCGCAAACACCCCGGGAACACTGGTCATCATATTTCCATCCACCACAATTTCCTCTCTTTCATTTAAAGCGATTACACCCTTCAGATCAGCGGTATTTGGAATATAACCCGCAAAAATGAAAACGCCGTTGACTTTCATATTCGAATAGGTTCCCGTAGGTAAATGTTCCATGGAAACCTCCTTAAGAAACCCGCTACCGCTGAAAGTGCGAAGCTCAGATTCCATAATAAAATCAATCTTCGGATTCCGGGCAGCCTCATCAATAGCATGCTGAAATGCCTGAAAATGATCAAATTGATGCACAATGGTGACCTTTCTGGCATAAGTTGTCAGGGTGACAGCTTCTTCCAGGGCCGAATTTCCGCCTCCCACCACAATGATCTCTTTCCCTGTAAAAAAATCACCATCGCATGTGGCACAGTAAGAGATCCCGCTTCCTTTAAAAGTCTCCTCACCCGGTATATTAAGGGGGCGGGGCTTTCCCCCCGGTGCCAGTATCACCGATCTGGAACTGAATTCCCTTCCATCCTCAAGAACAATATGTTTAATCTCTCCCTCCAGGTCGTATTTACTGACTTTGATATTGGATTTAATCTTGCAGCCAAATTCTTTTGCCTGCTTTTTCATGATGCCGGCAAGAGCATACCCGCGGGTTGATTCAACACCCGGATAGTTGGCTATTTCATCGGTGAGCACCATCTGACCGCCAATTACACCTTCATTGAGAATCAGGGTGGAGAGCCTGGCCCTGGAACTGTAGATTCCTGCTGACAACCCTGCTGCACCGGCCCCAATTATAATTACATCAAATGAATCTTCCATTTTTTCCATGTCAAAATGAAATGAGAAAGCAATTATCAGGCCTTCTCCACACCGGAAGTACTGAAGTGTTCATCCAGTATAGCAGTTACCTGGTCCATGTCCTGGATACTGCTGGTAGCTTTGGTAACCCGACCGTTCTTATAGTACATTGTAAACGGCAATCCCATGAATCCCCTGCATTCAGGTGCATTGCGAATAACCTGAGCTTCCGGAGAATCAAAAGCCATAACTGCAAATTTTACATCTGTCCGTTCCTCTTCCAGTTCTTCCATAATTTCATATACCGGGATACACATGGGACCCATGCGGCCACAGCACACCATTACGTTTTCATTTTCAGCTATAAGCTTGCTCAAATCAGAAGCTGTTTCAAGTTCAGTTAAATTCGTATCTAACATTTTCATAATAGATGGTATTGAAATGAATATTAAATTTTATACAAAAGTCCTGTTTTTGATGGAATCTGCAATGAGATCCCCGCTGTAAATCTATAGTTTTATAACTATCAAATTTCAACTTTTTTACTGATAATTTCCCGGGGACAGAAATGAATTCACTTATCTTTGATGATTCATTACCGAAATTCATCGGATCATGTCAACACCTGACAACCATAATAAAGTTCCTGACAGAAAAAAAGAGCCTTAAAAAATTACTGGTTACCAATCATGAATCAGATTCCTGAAAGAGTTTGAAAAGGAGGAAATCCTCAGGCTCTCCGGCAAAGATATTACTATTGTCGATCCCCTGAAATTATCAGAGATCAGCAAAACAGGCTGAATCAGTAGCTGACCCGGATATATTTATCAGCAATATTTTTTTGTTATGAGAATATTCTCATTATATTTGCGGCAGAATTTTCCTGATGCCAAGAAGAAAAAGACTCAGAAAGGTAGTTTCCCCGCCGGGCTTCAAGGGTTACAAACCTTATGGAAACAGTACGCATAAAAAGCAATTTGTGGAATTGCTTTACGAGGAATATGAAGCCATGAAACTGGCAGATTATGACCTGTTGAACCACCTGGAGGCCTCAAAATTAATGGGCGTATCAAGGCCGACATTCGCCAGGATCTATGAAAGCGCCAGAAGAAAACTTGCTCATGCGCTGGTGGAAACCAGGGAAATCAGGTCGGTATTCGGAAATGCACAGCTGGAAGGCAACTGGTATTTATGCGGTGATTGCCTTGCACGGTTCACAATCCCGGCCCGGATGCGTGACTTTATATGCCCGATTTGCAGATCAAAAAAAGTTGAAATCATAAAAACGAAACAATGAAAACAGTAATTACATCCAAGGGGAATAGTAACAAGTCCCTGTTTGATCAAAGATTTGGCCGGGCTGGCTGGTTCTGTCTGTGGGATGACGAATCCGGCAAGACATCATTTATTAAGAATGAACAGGCAGAAGCCGCAGGAGGGGCAGGTGTAAAAGCTTCTGAAAAAATGGTTGAACTTGGTGTTCAGAAGGTAATATCCGGAGATTTTGGGCCCAAAGCCAAAGATTTATTGGAAAAATTTAATATACAAATGGTTATAATTGAAGATACCAACCAATCAATTAAAGAGATAATATCCAGAATTAACAATTAGATTATCATATGAAAAGATTATTTGCAGTACCATCAAGCAACGGATTGCTGGATGAACATTTTGGTCATTGCCGTCAGTTTGCTCTGTTAGCAATTGAAGAAGATACGATTATTTCAGAAACTCTGATCGATGCCCCACCCCATCAGCCCGGTCTGTTACCCGTATTTCTGGCAGAAAAAGGAGTTACCGATGTAATTGCCGGTGGAATGGGAAACAGGGCCATTCAGATTTTCAATCAGCACCAGATAAATGTTTTCGTAGGTGCCCCAAAACAAACCCCGAAAGAGATTACAGAAGGGTTCTTAAACAATACTCTGGAATTTTCGGCCAATTACTGTGATCATTAGTAATGAATGCAAGACCCCGCTGAAACTTGCTGTTGCCAGCGGGAAAGGAGGCACCGGCAAAACGACAGTAGCCGTAAATCTTTTTCATTTCTTTTCGAGAACTTTTGGATTTAAGACCCAGCTGGTTGACTGTGATGTGGAGGAACCCAATGACCTGCTGTTTTTTCCGGAAAGTCATTTAGATAATGAAGATACCGCTACTCAGCTGATTCCTTCCATTGACAACAATAAATGTACGTTTTGCAGGAAATGTGTCGACTTCTGTGAATTTAATGCTATCGTGGTGATCCCTCCTGTCGATTTTGCTGAAGTCAATTCCAGCCTGTGTCATTCCTGTGGAGCCTGCAGTGAGGCGTGTGAATTTGACGCCATTTCGGAAAAGCCGGAAACCATAGGGGCCATAAGAAATTACCGGATCGGGAATAATGAAATACTCAGCGAAGGAAGGCTGAAGATCGGATCTGCCATGCAGACCCTGCTGATAAAACAGGTAAAACATAAGGTCCGGGGGGATATGGATGTGGTTATCTTTGATGCTCCGCCCGGAACCAGTTGTCCGGTAGTGGAAACCATTGCCGAAGCGGATTATGTAATCCTGGTAACCGAGCCAACACCATTTGGCCTTTATGATCTCAGGCTCACAGTTGACATACTCAGGGATATGGGGATGCCATTTGGCGCAATTATCAACAAGGCAGGGATAGGGAACAACAAGGTCCATGAATTCCTTTTGGATCAGAAGATTGAGATCCTGAGCGAAATCCCGTACGACAGGGAGTATGCTTCGAAATATGCTTCAGGTGAGCTTCTGAGCAGTCATAGTATTGAGATTGAAATAAAATATAAAGCTATAATCAGGAAACTGATGGCCCGTTATTTAAGAGATGAAGGAAATTACAATCTTAAGTGGTAAGGGAGGAACAGGGAAAACATCAATCACCGCTGCCATAGCATCCATTGCAGGCAATGCTGTCTTTTGTGATAATGATGTTGATGCGGCTGACCTCCATCTGATCCTGAGCCCGGAAGTCAGAGAGGAGCATCTATTCTACGGAGGCTGGACAGCATCTATTGATGAAACCGGCTGCACAGATTGCGGTATATGTACTGATCACTGCCGGTTCGATGCCATACAAAGGAACAGAAAAAACAGACTGGAGATCAATCCATTCAAATGTGAAGGATGCAGGTTATGTGAACGAATCTGTCCTGTTGAAGCAATCTCATCGGTCAGGAGCACAAATAACAGATGGTTTGTCTCCGATACCCGGTTCGGAACCCTGGTACATGCAACAATGGGTCCCGGGGAAGAGAACTCCGGCAAACTGGTTTCAGAGGTCCGCAAAAGGGCAAGGGAACTGGCGACAGAAACAGATGCAGCTTATGTGATAAATGATGGTCCCCCAG
>CAZIAU010000310.1:0-4601 GCA_964536755.1 uncultured Bacteroides sp.
TGAATGCGGAAAGGAATTCCATGCAGTTCAGGCCCTATTTCAGGGCTGACGTAAAGTTGAATTACAGAATAAATACCCGGAATGCAACTCATGAACTGGGCCTCGATGTTGTGAACGTCACCGGAAGGGAAAATATACTGAAACAGACCTACATCAGCGGAGGTGAGCCACCGGTGCAGGAGGTTTACCAGCTTGGTCTTCTGCCAATATTTTATTACAGGATTGATTTTTAGAAAGTGTGTATTCTACCAGGACTCCTTATCAGTCTGACAAATACTTATTAACTATTCAGTATCATGGTAAAAAAGGAATATAAATTTTAAATTTAAGGGATCTAACCGTTTTAAAACTTATCCCAACATGAAGTGGAAAGAAAACTCACAAATGGAACTCCCCCAGGAATGGCCGGGTGTACATTATTATGACAGGCAGGAACTGGAAGCTGTAACAAGGGTGGTTAAATCCGGGTCACCGTTCAGGTTCTACGGACCCGACCATCAGCGGGAGGTAGATGGCTTTGAAAATGAATTTGCCAGCTATATCGGAACCAGGTATTGCCTGGCAGTCTCTTCAGGAACCGCAGCCCTGCAGGTAGCCCTGGCAGCTATGGGTGTGGGGCCGGGGGACGAGGTGTTGCTTCCCGGGTATTTCTGGGTATCGACAGTATCTGCGGTGGTCAGGAGCGGGGCCATACCCGGACTGGTGGACGTGGATCGCAGTTTCAGCATGGATCCGGAGGACCTGGTAAAAAAGATTTCTGAGCGTACCAGAGCGGTTATCATGGTCCATATGGGTGGAGTTATGGGTAAGGTTGCCAGGGTCAGGGATATCTGCCATAAGCATGGCCTGTTACTCCTGGAAGACTGCGCACAGGCGGGAGGAGCTTCACAGTTCGGAAAAAAGGCAGGATCATTCGGCGACATGGCCATATTCTCATTCCAGCTGAATAAGAATTTCACCTCGGGGGAAGGTGGCGCCATTGTTACGGATTCTGAAGAATTCTACAATAAGGCATTCGCCGTTCATGACCTGGGTTATTCAAGGAGGGCCGACGGAAGGCTGGAATTTGATGACCCGGAATACCAGAGATGGGGTATCGGATGCCGGATGACTGAGATGGTCGGTGCACTGCTCCGGGTGCAGTTAGGAAAGCTGGATAGCATACTCGCCTCCATGAGGGCAACCAAATATGAACTTATCGACCTGTTGTCGGGATATAAAGGAATCTCGACACGAAGTGTGGAAGATCCGGCCGGTGACAGCGGCGGATTTCTTAAGATCTCTTTTGATGAGCCATCCATTTCCCGGAAATTCTTTGAGAAATTGCAGGAGGAAGGGATCAGGGTCCGCGAGGGAGGGATGAACCCCGTTCACATGACAGAGTGGGGCCTGCATATATATTTCAATGTGACCAGCCTGGTCAACAAAACATCAATCTGCGGCCATCACCCGGTCTGGGAGCTGGAGGAGAACAGCTGGGGGGCTGACTATGAATACGGCAAAGGTACCCTTCCGGTGCTTGATTCCTTTGTGGGGAGGACCGTGATCTTCTGTATACCCTCCCTGCTCACCGGTGAAATGAAAAGATTCATTTCAGATGCTTTCAGACAATCCTGCGAGAAACTGGGTTTTACAAAAGCCACCTGATAAAAACCTGGGATATGAAATTATCAAGAATACGCTTTTACGCTGTTATTCTTTGCCTGGCTCCGGCCATGCATATTATTGCACAGAAGCAATCACCACTGCTGCTCTACCTGGATCCTGTACTTCCGGTGAAAGAAAGGGTTAATGACCTGCTTTCCCGGATGACCCTGGAGGAGAAGATCGGTCAGCTGAATATGCCCTGTGTATATTTTTCCGAACTGGGAAAGAGTGTGGAGGAGAAGATGAACGGATGCAGGCAATTTGCTGAAGGGACCTTTATGGAAGGCATAGGACCCGGAGGGGGCTTCTTTACCCTGGCCAACCAGGTCCTCCATGAAGGGCCTGAACAGCAGGCTCTCTATTACAATGAACTTCAAAGGATAGCTTTAAAAAAGACCAGATTGAAGATACCACTGTTGCAGACAGAAGAGGGTACCCACGGAATCATGTGTTCCGGTGGCACCATTTTTCCAGAGGGTGCAGCCCTTGCCAGCACATGGGACCTGGATCTGATCGGCAAAGTATATGAAGCAGTGGCAAGAGAAGGACGTGCAGTGGGTATCCACCAGCTGTTCACGCTGGTGATTGAACCCACACGGGACCCGAGGCTGGGGAGGAACCAGGAGGGATACAGCGAGGATCCCTATCTCTGTTCACGGATCGCCGAAACCATAGTAAGAGCGGTTCAGGGGAGTGATGTTTCTGCAGGAGACAGGGTAGTGGCCGGACTCTGTCACTACCCGGGACAGGGTGAGCCCGTAAGCGGACTTGAACGGGGAGCCATGGAAATTTCTGAAAGGAAACTTCGCGAAGTTTTTTTGCCGCCCTGGGAGGCGGGGATTAAGGGAGCAGGGGCTCTGGGAGTGATGGCAACCTACCCGTCCATTGATGGAATACCCGTACACAGCTCAGAGAAGATACTGACCGGCATTTTAAGGGGTGAACTGGGTTTTGAGGGTCTGGTACTGAGTGAAGGAAGCGGGGTAAACACCCTTGTCTATACCGGGGTAGCCGGAAATATCAAGGATGCGTCAGCCATGGCTGCCAATGCGGGTATGGATGTGAGCATATCCTTCGGGCAGGGTTATTTCCATGAAATGATTGAGAATGTCAATGAGGGACGGGTCTCAGTGGAGACCATAGACAGGTCGGTTAGGAGGGTGCTGGAGATGAAATACAGGCTGGGACTGTTCGAGAATCCTTTCGTGGACCCTGAAAAGGCTGTGGAAGTATCTCACACATATGAAAATCAGCTGCTTGCACTTGAAGCAGCCAGGCAGGGAATTGTATTGTTGAAGAATGAGAACGGAATGTTGCCACTGGACAGGCAGATCTCCTCCATTGCCGTTATTGGCCCCAACGCTGATGATGAAAGGAACCAGCTGGGAGATTATATCTCAAATGTGATCCTGCAGGACATTGTCACGGTGCTGGAAGGTATACGGAATAAATTGCCGGCTACTGCAAAGATCAGGTATGTGAAGGGCTGCGATGTGACAGGAGATGAAACTGATGAGATTGACAAGGCCGTGAAGGTCGCAAAATCATCCGATGTGGCTGTTCTGGTAATTGGAGAAAACGAAAGGAGGAAAGCTGACGGGAAGGGTACTTCCGGTGAAGGATATGATGTGGCAACACTGGAACTTACAGGAAGGCAGAAGGAACTGGTATGTCGTGTTTATGAAACGGGAACCCCCGTTGTGGTGGTGCTGATCAACGGGAGGCCGCTGGCCATTCCATGGATCCATGAAAATATACCGGCAGTCCTGGAGGCATGGTTCCCCGGTGAGAAAGGCGGTGATGCCATTGCTGACATCCTTTTCGGGGATTTTAATCCGTCGGGAAGGTTATCCCAGACCATACCCAGGCATGCAGGACAGCTCCCGGTCTACTATAATTATATGCCTTCAAAGAGATACTGGCTGGAGGATGGATGGGGAAAACCATACGCGGACCTGGATCCCAGACCCCTGTATCCCTTCGGTCACGGATTGTCATACACCCGGTTTGAGTATTCCAACCTCGATATATCCCCTGACCGGAACGGCCCTTTCGGCACATACACAGTTACGGCAGATATTAAGAATGTCGGAGACAGGGCCGGATCTGAAATTGTTCAGCTCTACATCAGGGACAGGGTAAGCAGCGTGGTCCGGCCGGTGAAAGAACTTAAGGGTTTTAAACGGGTCAGCCTGGAACCGGGAGAAACAAAAGCAGTAAGTTTCGTGCTTGGTTTTGAGCATCTGAAGATGCTGGACCGCAACATGAACTGGATCGTGGAACCCGGTGAGTTCAATATTATGTTGGGAAGTTCCTCGGAAGCGATCAGGCTGTCCGGTTCACTCTGGGTGGAAGAGTAGATATCTGATAAGAAGAAATTACGTTGGTAAATGCATCTGTAATTCCGCAGAGAACACTAGATCTGTTTACCCTCGGGGGGCGATTCGGTTTTCCTGGCTCCTTTCAGGCTCCCTACAGCGGGGAAGCAAAAGAACTGGGTTCTTTAATCGATATCAAAGCCGGCGTTCCACTCACGGATAAGACCACCATTCCCATCAATGTGAACCATTTCTATTTCAATGACGGGATCATCGCGGAACTCCGGCTGGTGTACAATATAATCAGGCCGGAATGATGTTGTCGGAATAATCAGCTTATGTGAATTATTCAGAATCTCCCAGAAGATTGGCGTATCCGGGGAAGAGGTCATCAAACAGATCTTCTTTTATACTGAACCAGGTATCCGGATTCTGGCTGCTTTGAAGGACTTTGTTACCCTGGTTTGAATAGGCATTTAACTCTA
The DNA here is from genome assembly GCA_964536755.1 of uncultured Bacteroides sp. Taxonomy (GTDB): domain Bacteria; phylum Bacteroidota; class Bacteroidia; order Bacteroidales. The sequence goes on from CAZIAU010000310.1 coordinate 4,451, forward strand.
CGGTCGGCATGTTGTCCCCCTCGAAAGTAATCCGGTAATCCGGATCAGGGCCCGCTTTGAATCCATCAGCAAACTCTGAAAGTGATTTCCTTGTAATACGGTTCAGGTAGTTTTCCATTGACAGCGAATCTGCCATAATGCCTGCCACCAG
>CAZIAU010000311.1:0-4598 GCA_964536755.1 uncultured Bacteroides sp.
TCATTAGTCTAAAAGTAGGATCCAAGTAACCATGGACAAATTTGTTATCAAATCGCGCCATTATATTAAAAAATTCAGTTTCACCGGGGTTTACATCAACTTCAATAGACTTATCGATAAAGTATACCTGCATCCGTGCTGCCTGTATGGAGGCTACTTTGATGATCAGTGGATGATCAGTATCATCAATAATCAGGTTCATTCCTGATAATCTGATCACCTCATGAAGTTGATTCCGTCTTTCGTTAATATTTCCGTATTTGGGCATGAAAGTCCGGATCTCTTTCCCGGTTTCCTGGATTGCCTGAGGCAGAGTTCTGCTAATCAGGGAAAGCTCCGATTCTGGTAAATAGGGTGTAATTTCCTGGGAAACAAATAATACCTTTTTACTTTCCATCGTACACGCCTCGATTTTTAATCATGCAAATTTACTAAAAATAATTGATACCATTTTATACTATATTTGACCTCTCGATATCCCGATGATAGTCTACCGTACTAAATACGATCTCTCAACTCACCTGGATGCAGTGAGGGCCGCCGGAAAAACCATAGGCCTGGTGCCAACCATGGGGGCACTTCATGAAGGACATATTTCCCTGGTTAAACAAGCAGCGGCCGACAATGATATAACTGTAGTAAGCATCTTCGTAAATCCAACTCAGTTCAATGATCCGGCCGATCTGGAAAGTTATCCCCGTAACCTGGAAAAGGATCTTGAAATGCTGCAATCGCAGGAGACCGACCTGGTATTTGTTCCATCGGTAGAAGAGATGTATCCTGAGGATGAGTCCAGAACATTTGATCTGGGAGGTCTTGACATGGTCATGGAAGGATTGTACCGGAAGGGACATTTTAATGGAGTTGTCCTGATAGTCAGTAAACTCCTTGAAATCGTGAACCCACACAGGGCCTATTTTGGCCAGAAGGATTTTCAGCAGCTGGTTGTTGTACGGCGACTCGTTGAACTGATGCACCTGGATGTGGAGATTGTCAGCTGTCCCATCGTTCGTGAAACTGACGGTCTGGCAATGAGTTCAAGGAATGAGAGACTCTCAGGGGAAGAACGGAATATTGCTCCGTTCATATATATCACCCTGCAGCTGGCCAGGCAAAAGCAAGGTAGCCTCTCACCGGATCAGATAAAAGATTGGGTAAGAAAGCAATTTGAAGATCAGCCGTTTATGCAGTTGGAATATTTTGAAATAGTCGAGGATAAAAGACTGAAATCAATTACTGAATGGGATGAAAAGGTCAATAAGGTAGGTTGTATAGCTGTCTATTTAGGTGAGGTACGGTTAATAGATAATATCTTTTTTGATTAACTTTGTACCGGGAAAACATCTGTCATGCAAATTGAAGTTGTAAAATCTAAAATTCACCGGGTCACTATTACCGAAGCTGATCTGAATTATATCGGGAGTATCACCATTGATGAAGACCTAATGGACGCTGCCAACCTCATTGAAAATGAAAAGGTCCTGGTGGTCAATATCAACAACGGTGAACGGCTTGAAACCTATGTAATTACCGGCAAACGCGGAACCGGCCAGATCTGTATGAACGGACCTGCTGCCCGTAAAGCGGCTGTTGGAGATATTATTATTATTATCTCATATGCCATCATGGAGTTTGAACAGGCAAAGACTTTCAAACCGGTGATCATATTTCCTGATACCAGCAGCAACCTGTTAACCTGACCCCTCTTTTGAAAAAAACCATTTTTCAAATTCTTAAGATCGCCGGATTCCTGGCTCTGGGAATAGTCTTGCTCTATTTCGCTTTCAGGGGTATTGCCATCGATGAACTTACAAAGACTTTAAGGGAAGCCAATTTCTGGTGGATAGGGCTTTCGCTCTTTTTCGCTTTTTTAAGCTTTCTCTCCAGGGCACGCCGCTGGGTATTGCTTATCGAGCCGCTCGGTTTTAAACCCACATTCCTTAATACTTATCATTCATTGATGGTGGGTTACCTCTCCAATTTTGCCCTTCCAAGGCTGGGTGAAGTGACCCGTTGCGTCATGCTGGGGCAAAGGGAAAAGATCCCGGTGGATTCACTCTTCGGAACAGTCATTATTGAAAGGGTAATTGACCTGTTCATGTTGTTTCTTATCATGTTAATCCTGCTATTCAGCTGGATGGATAAATTTGGTGACTTCTTTTCTCAACAGATCTTTGACCCGCTCATGCAGAAGGTTACAGGGGTATTTGGAGGCACTTTGATGTTCTGGCTGATGATTGCAGGATCTCTATTATTAATTGTCTTTCTGTTGTATCTGTTCCGGAAACAATTGAGCCGATTATTTCTGATCCGGAAAATGTGGGAGATCCTGACCGGGATAGTGAAAGGGCTGAAGACCATCTATAAGATGGAGCGGAAATGGGAATTTTTGCTTCACTCCGTGCTCATCTGGATATGCTATATCCTAATGACCTGGGTGGTGGTTTTTTCACTGGAGGAAACTTCCGGCCTCACCTTAATTGACGGTGTATTTCTGCTGGTTATCGGCGGACTGGGAATGTCTGCTCCGGTTACCGCAGGTTTTGGGGCATTTCACTGGATTATCTCAAGGGGCCTTGTTTATGTTTACGGGCTTACACTTGCACAGGGAGGGGCCTATGCCATTCTGGCCCATGAATCGAATTCCATTTTTACTGTCCTGCTGGGAGCACTCTCATATTTACTTCTGATGCTGTCCCGAAAAAAGAAAAATAATTCATAACCCGAACCTTAAAATGAATTCTTACGAGGAAATTACAGGTAAAATAATCAGTACAAAAAAAACCGGTGAGATTTTCACTTCCGCATTCAGGGATGAGAACACAATAGTATTTACCAACGGTTGTTTCGATCTTCTTCACAGGGGACATATCTATTATCTCTCAAAGGCAAAGGATTTGGGAACCGTGCTGGTTATCGGGCTTAACAGCGATGCCTCGGTTTCCGCCCTGAAAGGTCCGGGCAGACCCGTCAATGATCAACAGGCCCGGGCAGAGGTTCTGGGAGCACTCTCCGTGGTGGATTATATAGTAATATTCAATCAGCCAACACCACTTGATCTCATCAATTCCATAAAACCTCATATCCTTGTGAAGGGAGGTGATTATAAGGAAGATAATATTGTGGGGGGGCCTGAAGTAATATCCTGGGGAGGTAAAGTAGTAACCGTTCCGATTCTTGAGGGCTATTCAACCAGCTCAATAATCAGCAGATCCTCCTGATTCTTTAATGCTTCTCGCTGGTTTGATTAACTTTATACCAATTTAAAGTATATGGCTAAATCAAAATCGGTTTACGTATGCCAGAATTGCGGAGCTGAGTCATCCAAATGGATCGGCCGGTGCTCCTCCTGCGGTGAATGGAACACTTATGTGGAGCAAAAAATATCCAAAGGGTCTGTTCGCTCCTCCACCTTCGAAAGGGGCTCCGCTATTCCGGAATATCTTTCAGATCTGCGTTCGGACGATGTGACACGCATCGACCTTTTGAACAATGAGTTTAACCGGGTTCTGGGAGGAGGTATCGTTCCCGGATCGCTTATATTGATCGGGGGGGAACCGGGTATAGGGAAATCTACTCTCGCTCTTCAGGTAGCACTGAAGATCAATAAGAAGAGTCTTTATATCTCCGGGGAAGAGAGTCCGCAACAAATCAAATTACGTGCAGAAAGGTTGAGAGGTGAGAATAATCAGTGCCAGGTTCTGGCCGAAACGAGTCTCAACTCCATCATCAACCGGGTGAAAGATGTAAAACCACAGTTGCTGATAGTTGATTCTATTCAGACACTTTATTCAGAGGATATAGAATCTGCCCCGGGGACCATCTCCCAGGTCAGGGAGTGTGCCATCTCTCTTCTTAAATTAGCCAAAGAAACCAATATGCCTGTGATCCTGATAGGGCATATTACCAAGGATGGAAGCATTGCCGGCCCGAAAGTCCTGGAACATATCGTGGACACCGTTCTGCAATTTGAAGGAGATTCACATCACCTCTATCGTATCCTGAGAGCGAGTAAGAACCGGTTTGGCTCCACCTCTGAAATAGGAGTTTTTGAGATGACCGGAGAAGGGTTGAGGGAAATCACCAATCCTTCCGAATTGCTGATCAATCAGCAACCAGCAGATCTCAGCGGATCGGCTGTAGCCGCAAATGTAGAAGGGAACCGGCCCCTTCTGATCGAGGTACAGGCCCTGGTAAGCAGTGCGGTTTATGGTACCCCGCAACGTACATCTACCGGGTTTGATATAAGAAGACTCAGTATGCTGCTTGCTGTTCTGGAAAAACGTGCCAGTTTTAAACTGGCCAGCAAAGATGTGTTCATAAATATTGCCGGAGGGCTGAGGGTGGACGATCCAGCCATTGACCTGGCCGTAGTTGCCGCCATTCTTTCCTCTACCGTGGATATCCCGGTTGACCAGTTTACCTGCTTTGCAGGAGAGGTCGGCCTTTCAGGGGAGATCAGACCGGTAAACAGGATTGAACAACGCCTTGGAGAATCTGATAAACTTGGTATGAAACGAAATCTCATGTCAACATATAACAGAAACAGAATCGATACGTGCAGATTCAACCTTGAGATAATAGAATTGAACATGGTA
>CAZIAU010000312.1:0-4595 GCA_964536755.1 uncultured Bacteroides sp.
ACTATGGGCATGATTTCCTCATCAGAGTTAGACCAACTGGTTAATGTCATTTCAAAGGCAGGCTTGCCAGCTGTCCAGGTACTGGACCCGGAATTGATCTACAATAACATCAGGATGGATAAAAAGAAGAGTGGTGAGGATATCAGGTTTGTCCTGTTGCATGGTTTGGGAAGCACAACAATAAAGACCATTCCCCTTTCTGAATTAAAAATTATGCTCCATGATCTGTGTTAGTCTGAGCCATAAATCACAGATACCCGGAATTATTAAATCGGGTGTTAAACTGGTGGAGCTGAGGCTGGATCTGATCGGGGAAGAACCTGCTGAGATCTACTCATTATTTCAGGGCAATTTAAAGACAATTGCAACATACAGGCCCGGTACAGGTAGTAACGAAGAGAGAATTTCAGCACTGAAATCGTGTATGGACCTGGGAGCTTCCTTTGTGGACATCGAAATGGAATCTGATCCTGGCTTTCTGGAGATTCTGTTGAATCATAGCCGCTTATCAGGTTGCGAAACTATAATATCCTATCATAATTTTGAGGCTACTCCCGGTCGTGAGGAGCTTTGCACAATCCTGGATCAATGTTACAGGCAGGGCGGTGTCATAGCAAAGATCGCCACCCTTGTGAATTCGGATGAGGATATAATAAACCTTTTTTCACTTTATAAGAACCCCGGAAGGAAGGTCGTGCTCGGTATGGGAACAAGGGGGAGAATCACCAGGGTTGTAGCTCCATACCTGGGAGCTGAGTTCACCTTTGCCTCAACCGGAACCGGAGGCGAAACGGCACCGGGTCAGTTCACTGTTCAGCAGTTGAAAGAAATATATAAGATAATTAACGAAGAATGAACACATTTGGCAGGTTATTCCGGATCGATATCTTCGGTGAGTCACATGGTGAATCTGTAGGTATTGTTATTGATGGGTGCCCGGCCGGGATTTCCCTGAACCATTCAGATTTCAAGTCTGACTTCTCCAGGAGAAAGAGTGGTGCAAAAGGTACGACTCCCCGCCGTGAGGCAGATATTCCCCGTATTATGAGTGGTGTATTCAATGATCATACAACCGGGGCTCCAATTATGATCATGTTCGAGAACAGCAATACCCGTTCAAGGGATTATTCCCTGCTAAAGGATATACCGCGACCCGGACATGCGGACCTGACTGCCCGGCAGAAATTTGGTGGATTCCAGGATTTTCGCGGGGGTGGTCATTTTTCGGGCAGACTAACCCTTGGGCTGGTAGCAGCAGGGGTGATAGCCAAAAAGATAATAGGTCCTATGAATGTGAAAGGAACACTTATTGAAGCGGGTGGCAGCACTGATATTGAGGAGGCCGTAAATAAGGCCGTTGATGAGAAAGATTCCATCGGGGGGATTATTGAGTGCCGGATAGTCAGGGTTTCCCCGTCCCTTGGAGAGCCTTTCTTCGATTCTGTTGAAGCAGTTATGAGTCATATGATTTTTTCCATTCCGGCTATCAAGGGTATTGAGTTCGGATCGGGCTTTGAAGCTGCCAGGATGAAGGGGAGCGTACACAACGATAAAATCTTAGATGTCGAAGGCACCACTGAAACCAATTATGCAGGGGGTATCAACGGAGGGATCAGTAACGGAAATGAAATAGTCTTCAGGGTGGCTGTAAAACCCACATCGAGTACCCACCAGGCCCAGAGAACTGTGAACCTGAGATCGGGGGAATTGGAAGACTTGGCCATTGAAGGGCGACATGATACATGTATCGCTCTTCGGATACCTGTGGTGGTGGAAGCAGCTGCGGCAATTGTAATGGCCGATTTCATGCTGTTGTCCCAGCAGGCAGTAAGAGTAAGAAAAACATCAAAAGAATAGAGCATTATGCGAATTGCTATTATCGGGGCCGGTAATATGGGCTCATGGCTGGTAGAATCACTCTGTCTTGATTATGAAGTGGGAGTTTATGATACAGACCGAAGCAAATTGAAATATTTCTTTAGTTCCAGGAAATTCCTGTACTATGAGGAGATCCTTGATTTCTCACCGGATCTCCTTATCAATGCAGTGAGCATGGACCGGACCATTGAACTTTTTGATGAAATCATCTCCTATCTGCCTGAAAAATGTATTATCTCCGATATAACTTCGGTAAAGAGCGGATTGGCCGATTATTATGAAAAGCTGGGAAGGCGTTTTGTTTCCACTCACCCCATGTTCGGACCTACATTTGGAGATGTAAAGGACCTGAGCAATGAAAATGCCATAATAATTTCAGAATCGGACGAGGAGGGGAAAGAATTTTTCAGGGAATTTTATGGCGGAATGAAACTGAGAATCCATGAATATAGTTTTCAACAACATGACGAAACCATTGCCTATTCACTCTCCATACCTTTCTCTTCCACCATGGTATTTGCTGCGTGTATGAAGGAACAGGAAGCACCGGGTACCACCTTTAAGAAACACTACAGTATTGCAGAAGGATTATTATCTGAGGATGATTACCTTCTCTCTGAAATTCTTCTGAGCCCACACAGTCTGGGACAGGTTGAAAGGATAAGAAACCAGATGGATACCCTTATTGATATGATAAAGGCGCGTGACAAAGATAAACTGAAAGTGTTCTTTCAGATGTTAAGGAGCAATCTCGGGATGAAGTCTAAGCATCAGGACGGTTGAGGTTGTATCAGTGATCCTGAAACGGTTATCGATCCGGTGACCCATAATCCAGACAATTTTTCTTCCGGAGGCCAGGATCCAGGTACGCTGCTTTTCGGGAACAGAGATTTTTTGATCCACGAAAAAATCACTCAGTTTCTTTATCTGGTCCATCCCCAGGGGAAAGAAATAATCGCCGTGCAGCCAGTGCCGGATAGTAAGGGGAAAATCTATCTTGTCAAAATCCAGACAGGCTATATGCTCATTACCGGGTATCCTCCCAAGACTACTTCTTTCAAGCACTTCCACATCCATGGGAAACGGAAGTGATGACAGATTATCCGGACTGTCAAGGTAATAGCGGTCAAATGTTTTTCCGGCAGATTCCACAAGGATGAGCCGGTGCCGGTCTTTAAAAAGCTGATGCGAGGTTGAGATAGAACGTTTTCCGGGATCCGATTCCATGATCTTTTTAATCCCTTCACACTGTGACCGGGTAAATCCGAAAGGTGAGAATAGTTCGAAGAGCCATGTACCGAGGGGTGAAAGGGCCCTCAGTTCCTCAATACTGATGGAGGTCCTTTCCTTCTCCTTCTTAAACAACCTGTCTCGTGTTATTCTAACATGTTCTGTATAAAGTGAGAGAGATTCCTCGAGCCTTTTCATGTTCTGCCCCATGGTTTCAATGAAAGCCGGATTAATCTGGCTGAAGACAGGCACGATATCATGACGGATTTTATTCCTTCGGTATTTGGTTTCCTGGTTGGAGGAATCTTCCCTGAATGCAAGATTATGTTCACTGGCGTAACGGCTTATCATGTCACGTGTGGCAAAAAGGAGGGGCCGTATGATCCTCTGATTTCTGGTCTGAATGCCCGTCAGCCCCCTGATGCCCGTTCCTCGGGTGAGATTCAGAAAGAAAGTTTCCACAGAATCATTCTTATTATGAGCCATAGCCAGCGCATCATATGAGTGCATGTCCAGCAACTCCCCGAACCAGTTGTACCTGAGCTTCCTGGCTGCCATCTGAACCGAAATTCCCTCTTCCTTTACCATGGCATCCACATCAAACCGCTCCACATAAACAGGCATTTCCAGTGAAGCTGCAATGGACCTTACCAATGCCTCATCTGCTTCAGAGTCTTCACCCCGGAGCTGAAAATTGCAGTGAGCTATGGCACATTTGAAACCTGTAGCTTTGAACAGGTTCGCCATGACTACTGAATCGATGCCTCCGCTGACAGCCATCAGGATCCGGTCGCCTTCAGCAGCCAGACTATTCTGTCTGAGATATGCCTTAAACTGATCCCTTATGCACTGCCCACTATGCACTGTGCACCGAATTATTTTTCACTGAGATATGAGGCGATTGATTCATGCGATTCTGCCAGAGCCTTTTCACCCTTATGCCAGTTGGCAGGACAGACTTCTCCATATTCTTCACTGTACTGCAGGGCATCTATCAGCCTGAGCGTTTCATCAATGCTCCTTCCAAGAGGCATATCGTTGACCACCTGGTGGCGCACAACACCGCTCTTGTCGATGAGGAATAAACCCCTGTATGCTTCCGGTATACCTTCAAAAACGGTTTCACCCTCTTCGGTATACTGCCAAAAACCGGCAAGTACATCGTAGTTTTCTGCAATAGTCATGGCCGGATCGGCCACCAGAGGGAAATTCACCCCTTTGATTCCACCATCCTTTAACTCAGTCTGTAACCATTTCCAGTGAGAATGTTTTGAATCTACCGAGCATCCGACCACTGCTACATTTCTTTTCTCAAACTCTTCCATTTTCTCCTGGAAGGCGATAATCTCTGTTGGACATACAAATGTAAAATCGGCCGGGTAGAAAAAGAATACCACATATTTCTTATCCACATACTGATCAAGTGAAAAATTATCAACTAATTCTCCGCCTTTCACAAGAGCGGTTGCATTGAATGAAGGTGCTTT
>CAZIAU010000313.1:0-1734 GCA_964536755.1 uncultured Bacteroides sp.
AAGCCAAATAAGTTCTCTGCCGAGCGTTATTATAGCGGCAACCACTATCATAACGCCTATCCTGCCAGAAAAGTGAAACTCAATCACCATCATGATACTTACCTTCATAACTACCATGTCCTTTATTATCCTGTATACAGGGATATATACTGGTCCAGGGCTATGTACAGGGACTATCACAGATGGTATCCGAATTACATGTGGAGGTATAATTACGGATACAGGATCCAGACCATTTCGGCTTTTGACGCCAAATATAATATGGGTGAGTTAGCCATGGTGTACGGAAGAGTATATGCCACATGGTACAACAGAGATACCGATGACTACCTGCTCTTTTTCGGTGGTGATTACCCTTATCAGGAATTTACAATAGTAATACCTGCTCATGTAGCCAGAAGATTCAGCTGGAGACCGGAACATTATTTCCTGGGAGAGCATGTTACCGTAACCGGACTGATCACGACCTTTGACGGAATTCCTGAAATTGTCGTGAAGAACAAGCGCCAGCTCGATATATATTAGGGAGCAGAATATCCGCTTTCAACGGGAAGGTCAGACCTTCCCGTTTTTTTTGCTTTCCGGCATGTAACTATTGGAACAACTGTTAATTCACATGAATCGTATCCGAAACATAGGACCATGTGGCGAAATATCCCATGGCCCCATTAATATTTGAAGTGGGATTGTATGGTGTCGACGACAGGGCCATACCTCCACTGAGTGACTGACTCATTTGTGAGTAGAAAATTAACAAAGGCTCATCAATTGAAAACACCTGAACTTCAACCAGGTCTCCGGTATCAAATGACAATTGTGGATTGGCCAGCCTGATTGTATCTGAAAAGGCAAGATCTGAAAAAGCAAAATAGGATGCTGCAAGGGGAACTCCATTTAATACATACCTTATCATGTAAAAGTCTTCAGTTTCCGGATTGTCCAAAAATGTTATTTCAGCATTTTTGAACAGCGGCGCCCTGGGGGCAGGCTGAAAATCGACAATTTCCAGGGAGATGATTTCAGTCGGCTCTGGCAGATAACCCCTGCCCGTGTATTCTTTCTCTTCCCATAATATCTCAATATCATAATTCAGGCCCTCAGCACCATGCATTGTTTTTCCTGAGTATATACCATTACCCAGATAAACCAACTCTTCTGATACATTGTTATCGGATGTAATGGTGATGGCAGCATCTTCAACAACCTCGGGGGTTTCCAGAGAAAAATAATTTGCTGTTTTTGTAAGCATTACATTAGCCAGTGAATCTTTATAAAGCTTGGCTTCGACAACCAGTATGGGATGAGATGAGTTCAGATCAATCTCAATCACCTCTTCACAGGATGAAAGAGTAATGAGGACGATGAAAGTTACCAGTATATATACAGTCTTAGCCACTCTCTAAAATTTAAAGTTATAGGAGATGGATGGCACGATTCCGAAAAGGCTTAGTTTAACAGCTTCTGTGGCGCCTGCAAAAGTTTCACTCTCCCTGAAGTCTATCAGATAGGCATTCTGCCGGTTATATGCATTGTAAACTGAGATGTCCCAGTTTGATTCAAAGCGTTTACGCTTCTTCCCTTTGATATTGATACTTGCATCCATTCTGTGGTAGCGAGGCATTCTGTAACCGTTTCGTTCAGTATAATAGGGAATCTGGAGTCCGTCAATAACATACTTCCCACTGGGAAATGTTACCGCATTACCGGTAGTATATACCCATACAGCAGAAACCG
>CAZIAU010000313.1:1744-4592 GCA_964536755.1 uncultured Bacteroides sp.
TGGAAATAGCTGATAACTTGTTACGATAGATATATCATGAGTTCTGTCATATTTCACAGGATACCAGTTGAAATCATTGATCCCTTCAATCTTATTTTCTGTTCTTGACCAGGTGTAGCTTATCCATCCGCTGAAGTCGCCATATTTCTTCTTCACAAAGAGTTCCAAGCCGTAGCTGCGGCCTAATCCGCTCAGAATGGTTGCTTCTGCAAACTCATTCAGAAATATGTTTGCACCATCCTCATAATCAGCAATATTATCAATTCTTTTATAATAAGCTTCAACGGAAGTTTCAATATTATTATCCAGGAAATTCCTGAAATAGCCGGCTGCCACCTGGTGAACATAAAGAGGTTTGATGTTGTTACTGCTTGGCACCCATACATCGGTAGGATTTCCTGAAGTGCTGTTTGAAAGGAGGTGAAGGTATTGCGCCATCCTGTTGTATGAAACCTTGACTGAGCTTCTTTCTCCTAAAATGTAGTTCAGAGAGAATCTTGGCTCAAACCCGTAGTATGTCTGAACTATTTCGCCAGATTCAAAGTATGTGGAATCCACAGGTGTATTATCATTTCCATATTCATATATCCAACCTGGCCCAATCTGGTTAAACATTGATAACCGGAGACCATAGTTCGCACTGAATTTATCAGAAACTTTCTGTTCATTTTGAAGATAGACAGAACTTTCGTATGCCCTCTTCTCCCCCAGGATTAAATCGAAATCAAGCTCTCCATCTGATTCCAGTGCACCTGGTTTAAATATATGAAATGTTGATACACCACCAAATTTGACGGTGTTATCCGGATTAAGAAACCAGGTATAATCTTGTTTGACACTGAGATTTTCAATACCAGATGTCAGTTTGATGCTTATTCCCCCCTCTCCAACATTAAACCCATAATTATAACGGCTATACAAGCCAGAAGTATTAGAAAAGAGTTTTTCACTGAAGAGGTGGTTCCATCGAACCGTTCCGGTTGCGTTCCCCCAGCTGGTTCCGATCTGGTCACTGAATCCGAATACATCACTTCCAAAATATCCTGAAAGGAACAGACGGTTCTTGTCATTGATAGAATAATTCAATTTTGCATTCAGATCGTAGAAATAGAGTGAGAGCTCATCAGGTACCATATCCTCAGAGAACAAGGTCTTTGCCACAATATCGGCATAGGTTCTTCGTCCTGAAACAATGAACGACATCTTATCTTTTATTATGGGCCCCTCAAGGGTCAGCCTTGTGGAAATTAATCCGACTCCCCCGGTAACATTGAAATTCTTTTTATTCCCATTATTCATTGTGATATCCACAACCGAAGAGGCTCTTCCGCCATAGTAGGCAGGTATTCCTCCCTTATAAACAGTAACATCTTTCAGGGCATCCGCATTAAAGACGGAGAAAAAGCCAAGCAGGTGAGATGCACTGTATAAAGGCGCTTCATCGAGCAGGATAAGATTCTGATCCATTGATCCGCCACGTACGTTAAACCCGGAGCTTCCTTCTCCGGTACTACTTATTCCCGGTAATAATTGTATTGTTTTTAAAACATCCTTTTCTCCCAGGAGGACAGGAATAATGGCTATCTTCTGAAGATTCAATTTTTCAACGCCCATTTCTGCTGAAGTGATGTTCTTATCTCTTCGCTCAGCTGAAATAATAACCTCCTCCAGTTGTTGTAAAGATGCGGATAGGTCCACATTAAGTGTCATGTCGGCAACCAGTTGAATAGGTTTTGTTTTAGTAACATAACCCACATATGAATAAACCATGGTGTAGAATCCCGGGTCCAGTGAAAGGGCATAATAACCGTAGGTGTTTGTTATGGTCCCTGCACCACTCTCCAGGATAGCAACATTGGCCCCTATCAGTTCCTCCCCGGTGGAAGCATCCCGTACAAACCCGCTGATAATTACTTTGCCGGGGATGTCCATCACCGCATTGATCATAAGAATGACCGTAAAAAGATACCTGGCTGATTTACTTATCATCCTTGTATAATTGAACAACATACGATACGGAAAAATATATCATATCAATTTGTCGCATTGATCTGATATTGAGCAGGCAATAAATGAGATTACCATGTAGAATGGTCATTTACACAATCTGGCTCATGGCATCAATAAATGCTTCAACAGATGCCGTTATGATGTCGGTAGAGGCCGAGAACCCGTAGTATACAACATTTTTATGTTCCACCTGCATATGGACCTTACCAAGGTCATCACTTCCACGTGTGATTGCCTGGATAAGAAACTCCTCGATCCTGACCTTCTTTTTCAGTATACCCTTAACTGCATTAATGGCTGCATCAACCGGGCCATTTCCTTCAGCTGTTGCAGAAATGCATTCGCCTTCCCATTCAACCCTCACCGTGGCCACCGGGGTTGTGCCTTTTCCACACATTACCTGCAGATGTTGCAAATGAAGATTTCTTTTAATGTCTCTCACATTTGCCCCCGCAAGAATCTTTAAGTCCTCATCAACAACCTCTTTTTTGGAATCGGCCAGCTTTAAAAATTCATCATAGATGGTATCGAGGGCCTTTTTACTGAAAGTATATCCGAGTTTTTCGAGCCTGTGCTTCAAGGCAGCCCTTCCACTCCGGGCTGTTAACAGAATGGAAGACTCATTTATCCCTACTGTCCTCGGATTTATGATCTCGTAATTTTCACGCTTTTTCAGAACACCATCCTGGTGTATTCCCGAGGAATGGGCAAATGCATTTCTGCCAACAATAGCCTTATTTGGCTGTACCGGCATTCTCATTAAAGTGGATACAAGCCTGCTGGTGCTGTATATTTTCCTCGCATTTATATTCGTCTGAAAATTAAGATGTTTACGGCT
>CAZIAU010000314.1:0-4585 GCA_964536755.1 uncultured Bacteroides sp.
TTTTTTCCAGTGACCTGCATCTGGCACATCCTGTTCCTAATACTTTTATTTCCATGCTATTTTATTCGTTATTCGTAAAACTACGAACATGTCAGACAAAAAAATTATTTAAGGAACCCGGCAAACAATTGTTTCGCCAGTTTCCAGTTCTCCTGATTTAAACAATATTTTATTTTGGGGGCTTCAATTTCACCTTGTATCAGTCCCGCATCTTTTAACTCTTTAAGATGTTGTGACAGGGTAGATTTTGCAATGGGAAGCACTTCTGTAAGATCACCACTGTAACAACAGCTCTGGTTGGACAGCAACTCAAGAACATACAACCTGATGGGATGTCCCATTGCTTTAGCAAATCGTGCAATAATCTTTTGATCTTCGGTGAGTACTTCTGCCTTCTTCATTCCGTTCGTAATATACCGAACAAAGGTATATGGTTTATTCCTCTGATCAAAACAAAAAATCATAAATCATGGAAAAAATTACTACGAGATTAAAGAGGAATTTTATTCATTTTAGGAATTCTTCCGGATGTTCAGGCAGTGGTTCAACCATAGTCCTCATTTCAGCACCTTCAATCAGGGGAAGGTTCTTAATTCCTCCGGCTTCAGATCAACTGCCGCAGATTTTTATTTTCCAAGGTTTAACATCCTGATGGCTCCCCTTACAACTATCAGGAACACAACTCCTCCGATTATGAGGTCGGGATATCTTGACCGGGTGATCAATACCAGTATACCGGCGAGAATAACTCCGCTATTTATAATAACATCATTTGAGGTAAAGATCATGCTGGCTTTCATATGTGCTTCTTCACTCTTTGACCGTTGCAGCAGGTACAGACAAATTGAATTAGCAATGAGTGCCAGTATGGATACCCCGATCATTGTTTTAAAGTCAGGTATAGTTTCAACAAGTATGAACCTTCTGATCACTTCGATGATTCCGAGACCAGCCAGGACAAACTGAATAATACCGCTAAATCTTGCCACCGATTTCTTTCTGGCAAGGGCTGATCCGACTGCCCACAGGCTGAGACCATATACCGATGCATCTGCAAGCATATCGAGGGAATCTGCAACAAGACCCATTGACCCTGATAACAGGCCAGTTGTGATCTCGATCAGGAAAAAACCGAAATTTATTGCCAGTACTGTCCATAACAATTTAGATTGAACATCATTGTTGTCTTTTTCGATGTCTCCCTCGTAATCGACCGTTTCGACATGTTTGCTTCCCAGATTCAGCTCTTCCAGCAAGGAAGTAATTTCATCCTCCTGATCAGAATGGAACACGAACAACCGTCTTGATTCCAGATCAAAATCGAGTTTTCTGATCCCTTCAACTGCATCGAGTTTCAACCGGATCATGTTCTCTTCAGACGAACAATCCATCTTCGAAATATGGTATTCAGATTTCAACATACGGGATGTCTATCCTGTAAAAATTATTTCTCATAAAAATAGCACAAAAGAGATTCCCGGAAGGTTTGTTTTGTTGAAATTTGAGGCCTGCCCAATCTTTCCTATTGCCATATGGTGTTCGAGGTTGCATCAGAGACGAAACTAAATACTTAAAAACACAGGTATCAAAAATTTCCTCTATATTTCCCTTAAGCATTATCCCAAAGAACCTGGCTGGAGCGTCCATACTTGGACCATAACTTTTATAAATTTAAAAAATTTGAAGAGATATTTTCAATGCGGGTTCCCGAACCCTTGCGCCGAAATTAGAATGTAGTGGCTTTCACTTGAATAAAAACTTGTAATTCATCTCAATTGTTCAAATATTCCTTAACTTTTGAACGTGAATTAATTGAAGTTATCCGAATCTCGAAAAATGAAAGAAAAAGTCTTTAGCAGAAAGTTTTCAGAGAGCCTGGTTAAGGACAATTATTCCAAAGTAGCCTGGATTTATGATTTTTGGAGTTGGTTGACGGAATCAAAGGCGGCAAAAAGAGTTATAGAGTTAGCATCAATTAAGGATGGAGAATTTATATTAGAAGTGGCTGTCGGGACCGGGTCAGTTTTTAAAGAAATCGTCAAACAAAATCCTCAAGGCATAAATGAAGGCCTGGATATCTCCGATGCCATGTTAAAACGTGCTTATAAGAAATTAAGGAATTTCGATAATCAAAATATTCGATTACAAATTGGAAATGCTTATGAACTTCCGTTCAATGATAATACTTTTAACCTTGTAGTGAATAATTTTATGATTGACCTCTTGCCTGAAGATGATTTCGAAAAGGTGTTGGTTGAGTTTTACCGGGTTCTGAAATCATCCGGCAGAGTGGTCATTTCAACGATGGCTTTTGGTAAAAAATGGTATAATAGTATCTGGCATTGGATTGCGAAGAAGTTTCCTAAAATTTTGACTGGTTGTCGCCCAATATCGTTAAAAAGTTATCTGCACAATACAGGATTTGTTGAAATTGAAGTAGAACACATCAGTCACAATACCTTTCCATCAGAAATTCTATTTGCTAAAAAACCGTTTTATCAAGGTACTATTGATGCTGACGGCAATTACTACGCCCATCCGAATTAGCCTAAAATATCTGATTGTGAAATAATTGCCACGACGGAACAAAAAGAAATACTTAATTACACCATAGAGAACTGGAGAGGAGATGAGGAGCAGATTGATGATATTTGTGTTATTGGTGTGAGAATTTAGTTTATAGACTGAGAGTCTAATTTTCAAGAGGATATCCAAGGAATGATGATATCCTATTTAATGGATAAATTAAGTACTGCTTGAAAAAGCCGGTGTTTATGATGCCGGGCTAAGCACTATTGAACTGAACATCCCCGGTGCACCGGGATTTCGAGTATATTCTTAGGTCACCTATGGCTCCCTCCAGTAATTGCGTGTGACTAACTGAAAATTAGAAATAATCATGGGTACTAACACCCTTGAGTGTTGCTCTGAATGCAACATATAGTGATTAGAGCAAAAAAAAAGGATATTCTTATCTAATCAACACAATAAATCCAGTTAATATTATGTCAATAGTATACTATATAGTTGTATATTTGAATTTTTTTAACGTTATTACAACTATATAGTGTGGTTCTTATGGCTAGTAAGAATGAAGTTAGATCCTTTTTAAGAGATTTTAAATATAAATTGGATTTTGTTGGCGACGTTCTTTATAGAGATGATAGAGGAAAGAACATTGAGACATTGCTTCTATTAGAATTTAGATCGCATGATAGGAAACGAATTTTAAAAGAATTGGACATTGAGGACTATTGTGAAGGTCCAACAAAAGATACGTTACATCATGGCCCAGATATGTGGTTGTTTGGGAAAATAGTTAAAGGTTATGAAATCTATATTAAGATTACTATCGGAGCCTACGGTAGTAAAGTAGTATGTGTATCGTTTCACGTGGCTGTAGAACCACTTGTTTATCCATTTAAAGCTACTTCATAAAAAAATGAAAAGCCCAATTACCGGTAAAGAAATGTCTCTCACAAAAGAGAGAAGAAATCTAGTATTCCGTAAAGAGAATATTGAGCTCATTTATCATTATTTTCTATGCATTGATAGTGGTGAGAAGTTTGAAACTGATGAGTTGACTGATCTCAATCTTATTCAGGTTTATAATAAGTACAGGGAAATTAAAAACCTGCCTTTCCCTGCGGAAATAAAATCTATTAGGGAAAAATACGGAACATCATCATCCAAGATGTCTGAAATACTTGGATTCGGTCCAAATACTTATAGGAACTATGAGCAAGGGGAGGTGCCCGCATTGGCAAATGCAAAACTGATTCAACTTATTAGAGATCCAAAAGAATTTCTACGACTCATTAGTTTATCTAATATTTCTGACACTCGAACTATTGAAAAGATAACCAAAAATGCTAAAGCCCTTATAGAAAAACAAAGGCAAGTTAATAATGTTATGGAGATTTTGCTCTATTCTGGAGAGCCGAATGAATACAATGGTTACTCTGGATTAAAGCTTGATAAGCTATTAGTACTCATTAGCTATTTAGCAAATCAACTCGTTCCTTGGAAAACACAATTGAATAAGCTATTATTTTATTGTGACTTCACATGTTATAAAAGAACTGGGTATTCTATTACTGGATTGAGGTACTGCGCACTTCCCAGAGGACCTGTTCCAGACAGATATGAAGCAATTTTTGAAGAGGCTGAGAATATAGGTCTCACAACTAGAATTGAGCAAGAGTTATTTAATGGCAAAGAAGGTATTAGATATCAATGTAATGACTCCTCAAATATAAATTTGAGTCTTTTCTCCTCTATTGAACTAGATATTATCAAATACGTTGCTAATAGGTATGGTAAGATGTCTACATCTAAAATTATAAAACTTAGCCACTCGGAAAAGGGGTGGATGGAAAACAACGAAGAAAAAAATCAAATTAGCTATAAATACAGTTTCGATTTACTGGAAATATAATTCGGTAGTGTAAATGTCACTGCCCATATTAAGAAAACAAATAAAAGATTAGTATCAAATCACAGGCAAATATCTATTATTTCTCACCCAAAAAATATTAAAACAATCAATAAACAGA
Organism: uncultured Bacteroides sp.; assembly: GCA_964536755.1. Taxonomy (GTDB): domain Bacteria; phylum Bacteroidota; class Bacteroidia; order Bacteroidales. Next base: position 4,557 of record CAZIAU010000314.1, read on the forward strand.
GATGGGTATGTTTTAATATCATTATATAA
>CAZIAU010000315.1:0-4584 GCA_964536755.1 uncultured Bacteroides sp.
AGGGTTGATAAACATCGAACCTTAAAAGGGTTGATAAACATCGAACCTTAAAAGGTTTCAGCTTAATCTTCGTAAATGCGGATATAGTGAGCAGTGAACTGGTAATCAACTCCACCAATGAGAGGGTTTCGATTGCACTACTTGAAGATGGAAAGCTGGTTGAATTAAATCAATCATCACTTAAACAGCAATTTTCGGTAGGGGACATTTACCTGGCCAGGGTCAAAAAGACCATGCCCGGGCTGAACGCTGCTTTTATTGATGTGGGGTATGAGAAGGATGCGTTCCTTCACTACCTTGATCTGGGTCCTCAGTTCAACTCCCTGAACAAATACCTGGGGATGGTCGTTTCCAAAAAGGGACGGCCCATGTCCATCAGCAAATTCAAGCGTCTCCCTGATATCAATAAACACGGAAAGATCAATGAGGTACTCAAGCAGGGCCAGTATATCCTTGTGCAGATAGCCAAGGAACCCATCTCCACCAAAGGTCCGCGCCTGACTTCTGAAATTTCCATCCCGGGAAGAAATATTGTTCTGATCCCCTTTGCAGATAAGATATCTGTTTCAGCAAAGATCTCCTCCCAGGAGGAGAAGGACCGGTTGAAGAATCTGCTTCAGGCTATCAGGCCGCAAAATTTTGGCATCATTGTTCGTACTGTTGCTGAAGGAAAGAAGGTGGCAGAGCTTGATGCCGAATTGCGTTCCCTAGTAAAAAAATGGGAGAAATCCTTCGAGCAACTCTCTCTCAAGAACCTTCCAAAACTGGTCATCAGCGAACTGAGCCGCGAGTCGGCCGTGGTTCGTGATCACATGAATGTGAATTTCGACGGGATCCACATCAGTGATGAGAAAGTATACGGGGAGATAAGGGATTACATCAGGAGTATAGCCCCCGAAAAGGAGAAGATAGTGAAACTCTATACCGGGAAGGAACCCATTTTTGACCAGATGGGTATCGGGAAACAGATAAAGGCTTCCTTTGGAAGGACCGTTTCCTTTACCAGGGGAGCCTACCTGATTATTGAGCACACCGAGGCGCTTCATGTGATCGATGTGAACAGCGGAAACCGTTCCAAGTCAGGAAATGACCAGGAAACCAATGCTATGGAGGTAAACCTTGCGGCTGCTGAAGAGATAGCCAGGCAATTGCGATTGCGGGACATGGGCGGAATTATCGTTGTGGACTTCATCGATATGCACAGGCAGGAGCATAAGAATAAGCTGTTTGAAAGCATGAAAGAGTTCATGTCAGCTGATAAAACCAAGCACAACATCCTGCCGCTGAGTAAATTTGGTCTGATGCAGATTACACGTCAGCGTGTGCGCCCCGAAATGCATATTGAAACCGAAGAGAACTGTCCCACATGCCAGGGCAGTGGAAAGGTTCAGCCACCCATTATCTTCCCCGAGATGGTAAAGAACGAAATTTCACTCCTCATAGAGGAGCACCGTCTCTCAAAGCTACAATTGAAGCTCCACCCGTTCGTTGCACATTACCTGAAGAGGGGATTCAATTCCGAAGAGAAAAAGTGGAGAAAGGAACTGGGATGCAAAATCAGGATCATACCGGCCGATTCACTCCATTTCATGGAGTACCGTGTTTTTAATGAAGATGGCGAGGAGCTCTCCAGGAAACGGCGTTAATATCCGTAAATTCCTTCAAACTTTTCCGGCCAATCCATTGTTTAGCATTGCAGATCAACTTTTAGAGGTTATTTTTGCGATGAGAAACAGAAAGCATACAATCGATCCATAATGAAGAAATTACTCACAGCAGCCAGCCTTACCCTCTGGCTGATCTCAAATATCAGTGCACAGATCGCCGATCCGGTTAAGTGGGCCTTCACGGTGGATAAAGTAAAGGATCTTGAAGCAGAACTGGTATTCCGGGCCACCATCGAACATCCGTGGCACCTCTATTCGGCCTACCTCCCTGAAGGGGGACCCATTGCCACAAAACCCTGGTTCAATGAATCGGATCAATATTCCCTGATAGGAGATATCGTCGAGGTAACTAAACCGAAAGTAAAATTTGATGAGGGTTTTCAGATGGACCTGGGAACCATTGCGGGCAGGGCAGAATTAAGGCAAAAAGTGCGTTTTAAGGCACCCGGACCCCATGAGGTTGATGGGGAGATCGAGTTCCAGGTATGCAATGATGTCACCTGTCTTCCTCCCAAAATGGTGGAATTTTCCTTTAAGGTGGACCTGAAAGGTTCCATCGCGGAATCAGATGAGGGGACGGAGGGAATCCTTTATGAGGCGGAAGGAATCCGGACCCCGGAAGCAGAAGAATCCCTGGCTCTTGGCGGACAGAATACTACAACTGATGTTGCCGGGGTTCCCGCGATGGAAGGAGAGAGATCGCTGTGGAGGTTTTTCTGGCTTGCCTTTGGTCTCGGACTGCTGGCATTGCTCACTCCCTGCGTTTTCCCCATGATCCCAATGACCGTAAGCTTTTTTATGCAGGGAGGTGACAATAAAGCAAAGGGATTTTTAAGGGGATTGATCTTCGGGCTCTCCATCGTTGCCATCTATACTGCCCTGGGGGTGATCGTGAGTGTATCCAATGTGGGCCCCAATGCAGCCAATGCGCTGAGTACCCACTGGATCCCCAACCTGATCTTTTTTCTCCTCTTTGTCATTTTTGCCTTTTCATTCTTTGGGATGTTCGAACTGGTCCTTCCCTCCAGCTGGGTGAACAAAGCGGACAGCCGTGCCGATAAAGGCGGGTTCGGAGGCGCCTTTTTTATGGCACTGACAACCGTGCTTGTTTCATTCTCATGTACGGGTCCCATAGTAGGTGCACTGCTTGTTGAGGCTGCAGGCGGACTTGCCCTGAAGCCCATCCTGGGGATGTTCGGATTCGGCCTGGCTTTTGCCATTCCCTTTACCCTGTTTGCCATATTCCCCTCGTGGCTGAAAGGCCTTCCCAAATCGGGAGGATGGCTCAATGCCGTAAAAGTGGTCCTGGGATTCATTGTACTGGCCTTCAGTATGAAATTCCTGCTGGCACTGGATCCGGCCAATAAGATCCTCACCAGGGAACTTTACCTGGCTGTATGGATAGTTCTTTCTTTTATGCTTGGAATGTATTTCCTGGGCAGGCTCAAATTCGCCCACGACAGCGACCTGCCCCATATAACCGTACCAAGGCTTTTGCTGAGCATTGCATCTTTCACCTTTATGATCTATCTTTTCCTGGGTCTTTTCGGCTACGAATTAAAAAATATTGCCCCACTGCTGCCTCCCAAATCACCCAATGGACTGGATCTGACACGAAGAGCAGCGTATACAGGTGGTCATGCTGAAATAGCTCTCCCTCAGGAGAGTTGTACACCTGAAAAATATGCAGATCTTTTCCATATGCCACTGGGTCTGCAGGGATTTTATGACCTGGAGGAAGGCCTGGCCTGTGCAAAGGCCACCGGCAAACCGGTACTTATCGATTTCAAGGGACACTTCTGCAGTAACTGCAAGAAGATGGAAGCGGCAGTATGGTCCGATCCGCAGGTACTCAATACCCTGAGAAATGATTTTGTGATCGTGGCACTCTATACGGACGACCGGACAAAGCTTCCCGAGTCGGAGTGGTATACCTCGACAGTGGACAGTAAGGTCAAAAAGACCATCGGTCAGCAGAATGTGGATTTCGAGATCGAGAATTTCCGGACCAACACCATCCCCCTGTATGTGATCATGGACCCAGATGGCAACATGGTGGGCCAGCCAAAGGGCACCGACCTTGACGTCCAGAGCTACCTTTCATGGCTCAGGGAAGGTAAGTCCGGAGTCTGACCTTTGATTCTGCCGGATTAAATAGGCAAGCGTGTTTTTCACAAAAAAAAACTATAGTATCTTTTTGTGAAAACAAAAACTAACAGGGTCGTGAGTTTTTTATATTTATGTGACTTTCCTGTATTTTTAATTTTCCTTCCAATATATTTTTAATTAACACATAATCAGCTGTATAGAAAGATCCAGAAAAACAAAGGACGATAAATAAAAACTTACCACATTAAGGAATAGTCACAGGTGTGTTAGTTTATGAAATCGTAAAAATGACTTTCCCTTTTTTTTCGCTGGTGCAGATGGCTGCCATGTACAGAACTGAGAAGGACTGGCTGTTTGAGAAACTACTTGGCAAATTGAATGTAAACAGACATTTAGTTCTCACTGCAGACCAGGGCTGGGGAATACAGGAATATGTGAATGAATTGGGATTTCAGCTTGCAGAGAAGAATCCTGATATTCATACTTGCTTCATAGATATTAAACCAGCACATACCTCAACTTCTTTTCTGGAACTCTTTTTTGCCTCCCTTTCCCAGAGATTTCCAGATGAGGTCTCCTCTATGGAGATAGACGGCAGTAACATTGATACGCTCAAATTGCCCGCATTAATCGCTAAAAAGAAAAAAATCAGACTGGCAATATTCATAGCCAATTCCCACCTGTTTCAACGATTCAGGGATCAAATCCCTTTTCTTAGAACGATGAAGCTAAAACTGAAGCATCAGAAGAATTGTGTATTCTGCTTTTACGGGAATAATAATCCATACTTCAGGGTTCTGGTACATTA
>CAZIAU010000316.1:0-4584 GCA_964536755.1 uncultured Bacteroides sp.
TAGTCTCAAAAATGGAATTGGCCGGTGAAACCAGCATGCGGTCAATTTCATATACTATTCCTTTGTTGTTGACCATCTCCGACTGGCCAAGGGTGGCAGGAGTCATGTCACCTCCGGCAAAGATCCCCCCGTTTTTCACACCAATATAGGTCCCCTGCGAGGTTTCGATAAAAGAACCCTCTTCAAAATCATTCTCTGAAAGAGCTCCAAAAATGATATGTGAGTTTACAATATCTGTTGCCTCTTTCCTTGAGAGGGGGTAAAAGGGATCAGGACCATACAATCCAAATCCTCCCAGTCCGCCCCGGAAAATATATCCAGCATTATCAATGGCATCATTTGTTGGGGCAAACAGGGTAAACTCCAGGGTCTCTTCATTCAGTAACCTGTCAGCCAGGTAAAAAACCAGCATGTCACAGAACCATTCATATTCTCTTTTACCAAAAATCGGCTGAGCAACGGATTCAAATATTTTCGGCAGTAAATAGGTGTTGATCCCGCAAAAAGGCCCGTTGCTGGCCATCTGGGAATAATAGATATCTTCATCCGTGATATTGCAGTCCACCAGGGAAGAGGTAAGCTCCCATTCCCACTCCTCGGTAAGGACTTCAAACTGGGAGGGCCAGTAATTGGTCCCGATATAGTGCGACAGGTACCATGTGATCCAGTAATCACCGAACTGATCCATAGATGTGTAACCAGTAGTCTGTTCTGAGAGGAAAGATTGAAGGGCACTGTTGGTGGGGGCAAACAGTGTCAGGATATTCTGGTGACCGTTCATGGCCACATTTTCAATATCGGGTGAGGAACCTGACGGGAATATGCTGTTCATTCTGAGGAAAAGTGAATCGAGTATTCCATCCTCATCCACATCACCTTCATTATCCTGAGCGGTAGTATAACTGCTGCTGTACTGGTACACAATGTTCTTTTCAAGCAACTCCCTGAACGTGCTGAACTCCTCCATCTTCTGAAGAATATCATTGTGATTCCCGGGTGGAATCAGCACGCGGTTTATCCTGTGGATCCAGCCGTTCTGGGCCGGTACATCATATTCGGTTATCTCAGCCCTGTCCACATGAAAGCCTTTAAATGAAGTACCTGGGTAAAGGAAAGTATAGTTGGCCGAAGCATCCAGTTCCAGTTCTGAAAAATACTCGCTGGAATAGACGGGGATATACTTGGTTTCGTGGTACACATTATACCTTCTGCCGATAGTGTCATATTCGACGGTCATGGGAGGAGTATACCTGGTTGGTCGCTTAAAGTTCATGGTACTGTAATCGATCTCCTCATCCTGGATATTCAATCCGTAAAGCAACATGAATTTCGAATAGGCCCAGAAAAGTATATGATAATAGACAATACCCTCAAGCTCCTCCAGTGGAATATCTTCCAGTGAACCATATCCCGACTCGGTAAGAAAGACTGCAAATGCGTTATCGTCAGGTGCAAAGACAGTAAAATTACCAGTCTTGCCCAGAACATCCGTAAAATCGACCAGTTCAACCGCCCTGATAAACTGGGTATAGTTCCCATCTTCCTCAAGCACATCAAGGATGGTCCCTATCAGATCATCCGGCACCTTATAGTACTCATCAAATTTCTTCTCACAGGCGGTGCATATGAAAAAAACTGCAAACAGTACATTCAGGATCCGGGGTTTAATCTTCATTTTAAATCAACTGTTTCAACTTAAAAGAATTGCCAGTACTGCCACTATTACGATCAATAACAGGATGACACTTATAATTAATCTGCTTCTGATCTTAAGTACTTCCCTCCTTTTGTCGGATAATTCCCTATGCTGTGAGGCAAGATCTTTCATAATAAATCAGATACATTGCTTTTAAGAATCCTGAACGAGATCCTTAATGAAAGAAAATTACAAACCAGATGAACCTGGAAGTTGAAGAATAGTCCGGTTTTATTGCATAATGATCCGGAATGCCAGAATAACCTTTAATTGGAGGTGGTTTTCAGATAAGTCCTGATGTATTCCCGTGGAGTTGTATGGTAATACTTTTTGAAAAGCCGGATCAGGTATGAACTGCTGCTTATACCTACCATTACATATACTTCCGAGACCGGGACCTCTTCATACAGCATCAGCTTAATGGCGAGTTTCAGCCTGATCTGCTGGATATATTGCCCAACGGTCTGTCCGGTCACAGATTTTATACGATCAAAAAGAACCGTCCTGCTTATTCCCAGTTCCATGGCAATCACCGCTGCGTTCAACGCTGTATCACGGATGTGTTTCTTAACGACTCCCTCCACCTCACTCATAAAATGAGCATCCCTGGAATCTTTAATCTCAACCAGATTCTCCATGCTTTCCAGACTGAATTTCTGAAGTCTTTTTTTGTTGTTTTCTACGGTTCTCCTCACCTGGGATATCAGCAAGTGTATATTGAATGGCTTGGAAATGACCTGGTCAGCTCCCATGTCCAGCCCCTCTTTTTTGTCGTTCAGTTCGTCCTTGGCAGTAAGTAATATAACTGGTATCGTAGAGGTGTTCTGACCGGATCTCACCTTTTTTATAAAAGCAGCTCCATCCATTACGGGCATGATCCAGTCAGTTATGATCAGATCCACATGGTTCGCTGTCAGAATCTTCAATCCTTCTTCCCCGTTTGAGGCTGTCTTCACCCTGAATTCTTCAGACAACTGTTCCTTGAGGTATTGCCTCAATTCGATATGGTCTTCAACGAGCAGGATAGTGGGTGATCCATAAATGCCGGTTTGTTCATCCTTCTTCAATTCCCCGGTTCTGTCCGGATGCATTTCTGAAATGGATTCCTGCCGGTAAAATGGCGCATGCACAGCCACCGTTTTTTCTTCCTCCTTCAGATGTTTGTCCCCCGTTGGAAGCAGGACCAGGATCTCGGTTCCCATGCCCCTTTCACTGGCCACGCGTATTTCTCCCTGGTGCATAAGTACAAGATTCTTTACCAGTGCAAGCCCGATACCGCTTCCTATATGATCCCCTGCTTTTTCCGCCTCAATCTGGTAAAATCGGTCAAAAATCCTTGGAAGTGAATCACGCGATATTCCAACACCGGTATCAGACACCAGTATTCCTATATAATTAAGGTTATTACTTACCCTTTTATCCTGCAGGGTATGATAATGTGATTTGAATTTAAACCTGGAAGGATCAGTAATAACGGATATGGTGACAAGTCCCTCTTCACTGGTATATTTTAATGCATTTTCCAGCAGGTTACTGATAATCCTCCTGAATTTCTCACGGTCAACCCACAACATCAGGGGTCTATCCGGGATATTATAATAAAAATGCACCCCCTGGTGATCAGCGATATATTCAAACTGAGATGAAATCTCCTTAATAAAACCGTTCAGCTCAATTTTTTCTGATTTTAATTTACTGTTTCCTGAATCGGTCCTCCTGAATTCCATCAGTTCATTCACCAGATTTAGCAGGTTATCAGCATTTTTCCGCGCCACCTGCAGGTTCTTCCTGTTGTGCGGTGTCAACTCTTTTTCATTCAATATGTCATCCAACGGTGCTTTGATAAGCGACAGGGGATTCTTGAATTCATGTGAGATGTTGGTAAAGAACATTAGTTTAGACTCATGCAGCCTGTCATTAAAGATAAGTTCATGCTTCAATTCTATAAACCTGACCAAAGAGTGGGTAATAAGAAACACCAGCCCTACGATCAATAAAAAATATATGGCATAAGCCAGCCTTGTTTTCCACCAGGGCGGCAGGAGGATCAGCATCTTCTCATCGTAACTCCCGTCCCAGACATTATCCGTTTCAGTTGCCCTGACACGGAAATAATAGGTCCCCGGGGAAAGGTTATTGTAAGAAGCGCTCCTGTTCCCATCATCATTGGCTATCCAATCCTTATCGAATCCTGCAAGCATATGTGAATATTTCACCCTCAATGGATTCATCTGTCCTGCAGCGAAAAACCTCAGGGAAAAATTCCTGTTCCGGTGATTCAGAACAAGGGTGTCTTTGTATGTGATATTCCTGTCAAGCACCACATCCCCATTGACCGTATCCAGATACTCTACAAGTTGGTTTTGTATCCGTAATTCCGAGATGAATACCTTAGGGTTCAACGTATCCCTTCGAATATCGTCAGGATAGAAAGCATTGACCCCATCAACAGATCCGAAGTAGATCTCTCCGTCAGGGGCTTTGAAATAAGATTTCCACATGAAGTAATTGGAAAGCAGTCCGTCTTCCCGGTAATAATTATCAAATTTTTCGGTGACTGGATCAAACTTCCCGATACCATGATCGGTACTGGTCCAGATATTTCCCCGTTGATCACCGGCTACACCATAAACAGCATTACCCGGTGCCCCTTCTGAAACTCCATAAGTTTTATAATTGATCCCTTCACCATCCTCGACAATCTTAACGAGGCCCCCGTCATAGGTTCCAAGCCAGATATTTTTCTGCATGTCCAGGCAAATAGAGATCCCGTTCCTTAATCCTGTCTTCCGGGAAGTCATCCTGCCATTTTTCGATCCACCGGTTGCCAGTTCATGGTAGTATATTGAAGCAGTGGTATCAAAACGGGGAGTTCCCGAATTGAATTC
>CAZIAU010000317.1:0-4583 GCA_964536755.1 uncultured Bacteroides sp.
ATCTGTAGAAATTGGTATCAATTGGGAATATGGTATGACGAAGTCTTATTAAACCCCTATCGCGAATTAATCCAATGACCGACCATTTCAGGACTCAGCCCCGGCAGATCCAGCTTGTTCTTCTTTTTATACCCGTTCAGATCGTTGGCCAGTTTCCCCGGTTTCTCCACAGCCTTTAACTTTTCAATCGTCGTATATCCCAGCGCCTGCAAAGGCTCCACCCATTCGGCCGGCACTCCGATCGCCTCATAATCTCCCTGAGCACTTTGCACTGTGGACTGTGCACTTGAAGCCTCCGGTCGCATCTGCGGGAAGAACAGTACTTCCTGGATACTGGACTGGTTGGTCATAAGCATCACCAGGCGGTCCATACCCAAACCCATCCCCGAGGTGGGGGGCATGCCGTACTCAAGTGCACGAACAAAATCCATATCGATGAACATGGCCTCATCATCTCCTTTTTCAGAGAGCCTGAGCTGTTCCTGGAAGCGTTCCAGCTGATCAATGGGATCGTTAAGTTCGGTATAGGCATTACAGAGTTCTTTCCCGTTAACAATTAATTCAAAACGTTCGGTAAGTTCCGGATTGTCACGGTGTTTTTTGCAAAGGGGAGACATTTCTACCGGGTAATCGGTGACGAAGGTTGGCTGGATCATATGGGGTTCCGACTTTTCACTGAATATTGCATCGATGATTTTACCTTTGCCCATGGTTTCATCCAATTCAATATCAAGGCATTCAGCCACACCCCTCAATCCGTCTTCGGTCATTCCGGAAATATCAAATCTCGTATGTTCGTTGATAGCCTCAATCATGGAGATCCTCCTGAACGGGCGTCTGAAATCGATCACCCGGCCACCTGCCTGAACTTCAGTAGTTCCGTGCAGGTCAAGCGCTACTTTCTCGATCATCTCCTCGGTGAAATCCATCATCCATTTATAGTCTTTGTATGCCACGTATATCTCCATCACAGTGAACTCCGGATTATGAGTCCGGTCCATCCCTTCGTTCCTGAAGTCCTTTGAGAATTCATATACCCCGTCATAGCCCCCTACAATAAGGCGCTTCAGGTAGAGCTCATCAGCGATGCGTAAATAGAGCGGAATATTCAGCGTGTTGTGATGAGTAATGAAAGGCCTGGCAGCGGCACCACCCGGTATGGGTTGAAGAACCGGTGTTTCCACTTCCAGGTAACCCTTATCATTGAATAATTCCCGGAGGGAATTGTAGATCAGGGTCCTTTTGCGGAAAAGTTCCCTGGATTCCGGGTTGACGATCAGGTCCACATACCTCTGGCGGTACCTGTATTCCGGGTCGGTGACAGCATCGAATACCTTCCCGTCTGCCTCCTTGACAATGGGTAGTGGCCTGACTGACTTGCTCAGGATAACCATCTTCTTTACATGAACTGAGATCTCTCCAACCTGCGTCCTGAAAGCAAAACCACGAATGCCGATTATATCACCAATATCGAGCAACTTTTTGAATACTGTGTTGTAGAGTGTTTTGTCCTCATCCGGACAAAGGTCATCTCTTCGAAGATATATTTGTATCCTGCCGGAAGAATCCTGTATTTCAGCAAAAGATGCACTTCCCATTATCCTGCGGCTCATAATCCTGCCTGCCAGAGCAATGTCCTTAAGATCAGCTTCGTTTTCCTCAAAAGAAGATATAATTTCCCGGGTTTTGTGTGTAATATTAAATGTCTCGTGAGGGTATGGATTAATGCCAAGTTTTATAATCTCTTTCAGTGAGTTCCTTCTGATATTTTCCTGTTCGCTGAGTTCGGGAATATGCATTTTGGATATTATTTTTCTGGGCATAAAGGTATAAAAAAGATTATGTTAATTTTGTACGGCGAAGGACGACGATGAGGGCTGAATTGATCTAATAAAATGGAGAAAAACTGGGTAATAAAAGCGACAGGGGATGAGGATTTAATTGCTTACATGGCCCGGGAACTTATTATTGATAAGCCATTGGCCCAGTTGTTGGTTCAGCGGGGGATTACTTCCTGCGATGAAGCAAAAACCTATTTTAAGCCCGATCTTGCCAACCTGCACGACCCATTTCTGATGAAAGATATGGATGTGGCTGTTGACCGTATTATGGGAGCCATTGAGTCTGGTGAGAAGGTCATGATATATGGCGATTATGATGTGGATGGAACCACAGCTGTGTCGCTTGTCTATTCTTTTTTCAAAGATCATTTCAAAGTCATTGACTATTATATTCCTGACAGGTATGATGAAGGATACGGTATCTCTGCGAAAGGAATAGATTATGCGGCACAGCGGGGATTCAGCCTGATTATTGCACTGGATTGTGGTATAAAGGCAGTTGATAAGATCGAATATGCCAGGAACAGGGGTATTGAGTTTATAATATGTGATCACCATAACCCGGGGGATGAAATACCCAATGCAACAGCCGTTCTGGACCCCAAGCAGAATAGTTGCCACTATCCGTATAAGGAGCTTTCGGGTTGCGGTGTGGGATTGAAACTGGTACAGGCTTACTCCAGGAGGGTGGGGCTGCCCGATGATAAAGCTTACGAATACCTTGACCTGGTGGTGGTAAGTATTGCTTCAGATATTGTACCCATAACCGGTGAAAACAGGATCATGGCCCACTATGGATTACAAAAACTGAACGAAAAACCCTCCATCGGGCTGAAGGCTCTACTGGAAGTGGCCGGCATATGTGGTGGGTCAATAGATATAGACGATATTGTCTATAAAATCGGACCCAGGATAAACGCAGCAGGCAGGATGGAATCTGGCCGGAAATCAGTCGACCTTCTTGTATGCAGAAACCGGAAGGAAGCTGGAATCATAAGTAAGAAAATAAACAGTTTTAATCTTGACAGGAGAAACATTGATTCAGAAATTACCCGCCAGGCCATTGAGATGATCAGGGGTGATGCCAGGTTGCAGGCAGGCAATTCTACCGTGCTTTTCAATCCTGACTGGCACAAAGGAGTGATAGGTATTGTAGCTTCCAGGCTCCTGGAGTATTATTATAAGCCAACGGTAATACTGACAAAGTCAAACGGGCTGGCAACAGGATCGGCCAGGTCTGTAAATGGATTTGATCTGTACCAGGCTATTGAATCGTGCAGTGATCTTCTGGAAAATTTTGGCGGTCATAAGTATGCGGCCGGGCTGACCATGAAAATCAAGAACCTGGAGAGGTTTTCAGAGCGATTTGAGCAGATAGTCAGTGAAACTATCAATCCCGAACAGCTGATTCCTGTTGTGGAGATTGATACAGAGCTGCAATTGAGTGAGATCACAGACAGGTTTTTCGGTGTACTGAAGCAATTCCAGCCCTTCGGACCAGAGAATTTCAATCCTGTTTTTCTCTCGGAGAATGTTGTGGATAATGGTTATGGCCGAATCGTTGGTACCAATGGTGAGCATCTTAAGCTAACTCTGATACAGGAAGAGAATCCTTTCAAAGTGTTTCCAGCCATAGCATTTCACCAAGCCCAGGTTTTCAATAAGATCAATAAAGGAATAGCATTTGATATCTGTTATCAGCTTATTGAGAATGAGTTCAGGGGTGAAGTTAATCTTCAGATCCAGATAATGGATATAAAATTCGATTAAAGGGTTATTCGCATCTGGAGGCCTACATCCCATTTTTTGTTACCGGTGATCAGGTCATTGCCGCTCCCAATATTTTCTTTATCCGGATAGGTGATTACTGAACCTTTACAGGCCAGTGTAATTTTTCTGAAGAGTTTAATGCTTATTACGGATGATAATTTCTGTCCGCTTCCATAACAGACCGGAAAATTCAGATCATAATATAATCCCGGTTCATAGAGATATATCCTGTTTTCCCAGTCAGGTACATTAAAAACAAGGAATTGAACGGTGCATTCTATTTTTCCGGAAAGAGCTGCTTTGGCCTTATGAACACCGGCATACGCTCTGCCACTTTTTAAACTGCCTGAAAAGTTCGAAATTATAAATCTGGATTGCCATTTTATTCCATTTACCGCATTGTACTCAAATTGCATGTCCATGCGGGTGAGATCATTGTTTTCAAGAATGCGGATTCCGGTTTGTCCATATTCCGGAGTGGTTTGCCAGAGTTTCTTTGAAAACCTGAATTTCACATTAAAATCGCTTCTTCCTGTATATTGAACCACCAGCCGGTACCTGTATCCGGTTGATGGTACTAACGATATGAACCGCGGATCGGGATAACTGAAAAGCTCCGCGGTCAGATCTGTAATTATTGCCTTACCAGGTTCAGTATGTATCTGGACAGCAATCCCCATTTCGTTACTCGGGTTACTTCCGGATGCATAGGTCGATGGAAATATGCCCCGGTATGTTGAACTGTAGCTGTGAAGCAATAGAAGCCCCTGAACAAAGTCATTAAAACAGATCCTGATGCCATTTAATATTGCTACAGAGCTAAGGTCACGTGAGGCTATTTCTCCAAAGGTTTCTGCTCGTCCCCGGATCGATTTCCAATGTATGCCAATTAGCTGGGAATTAAATGGATTTGATTCTGAATTAAGGCTATCCCTGCCATTTCGGGTAAGACCGTTCATCTCATTTTCGAAC
>CAZIAU010000318.1:0-4580 GCA_964536755.1 uncultured Bacteroides sp.
TTGGATGTACCTGGTGGCCATTATTGACCTGTATAGTCGCTACGTTGTTGGTTGGGACTTGTCCAACACCATGTCGGCAGAATGGTGTAAATCCTGTTTTCTGGCTGCTGTAGCGGTCCATGGTGAACCGGAAATCCTGAATACGGATCAGGGAAGCCAGTTTACCAGTGATATATTCACGAGCTTGTTTGAGCACCTGCAAACAAAATTGAGCATGGATGGAAAAGGAAGGTGCATTGATAATATCTTTATCGAACGCTTTTGGCGAAACCTGAAGTATGAGAAGATTTATCTGTAGCCTTCTGAAGATGGTCAAGAATTGTATAAGAAGGTGAGTTGGTATATGGAATATTATAACAATCGGAGAGGTCATCAGTCACTGGGCTATAAGAGACCAGAATGGGTATACAAGCAAGCGGCGTGATTTTTCCTCTCCGGCCCGCGGGCCGGAGAGGAAATCAAACGATAAACGAAAGTTAGTTGTCTAAAGAAGAGGAGTATTAAATCATTCAATGAGTACGATTGTATCCATATTTAGGTTACATTTTGATGTCCAAGTTTTTCAGGGGGAGGTTGTATGCGAATACTACTCAGATATCTTAAAATACCTCCCGGTAGATCTCGGCTTCTGAGAGGTAGGGTACCAGCAAGGAATCTTCTTATTATTATTGGACAAATCACGGGACAAATAGCAGGACAAGACAATGTATGGGCGAGGTACGTTCGTTTAACTCAAAAAACGAAAATCAAGAGGCGTTTTATGCCCGAAGGACAATGGATACAGAATATTCAATGGTGCAGTTAACCCAAATTGACCACAATTGAATAGCATTTTTTTAGCCGGATAGAAATCCGGTAAAAAAGTCAATTTGGATATTGAAGAATCATATAATATTTTTTCGGCCTAAATCTTATCCACGATCGAAGGAGGTTGCTTTTTTTCTTTTCCAGAAACTGTTTCAGGGATACTAATGCAACCTTTCCGGTTGTTTTACGTATTCAAGATCGTTATTAGAAATTATGACAACCACAATCTTACGAAAATGGGGTTTGCTTACCCTGTTCGGGAGTATTTTTGCAATTAATACCCATGGCCAGTTGTTTGAATTCGGGATCCAGATGGGGGTAGGGAACTATAAAATGGCTGACCTGAATGAAATAAACTCTTATTACCCCTCGAATTCTGAGGACAACAAGGAGAATGCTTTCCCGATTTCTGTCTATTTTCAGCCGGAAATCATCCTTGTCTATGACTGGATCAGTATTGGACTGATCTACACGCTCCAGAAAACTGAAGGAAGCATATACAGGATCAATTCCAAGGTCAATGCTAATGTAGTTGCGGTTAAGATCCGGGGTATCATACGGGAGTATGGCAATTTGGGGATTCGGGCATATGGTGAGATAGGAAGAGAATATTCCAATCTGCTATTATCGAATAGTAACATGGGTGTGGCTTTTAAAGCCAAATCTACATATGTAGAACCCGGTTTAGATTTTTCATACAAATTCGGGACTACCAGTCTGTCCATGAACCTGGGATATTCCCAGCAGGCTGCGTCCTCACCCTTTTATGATCCTGACAACATCTATACCGTTACAGCTTCCGGAGATAATAAACCCAACTGGACTGGCCTCAGGATAGGAATCTCGATTAACTTCATGCTGAGCAAAAAGAAGATATAATCATTTCCGGCACCGGGGCATCAATGGAACATAGATCGGATAGGTTCCTCGTTGGTTGCATTCAGACGGATTTTATGGAAATGAGACCCGGGATAGTCTGGATTTTCAATGGGTGAATTGAAGACGTACCCTTTTCATTGTTATTTGCCATTTACATTCAGGTAAGTTTACAGACTGACCGTCAGAAATCGCAGGACAATGCACTTGGAATAGACGTAATGGTAACCTATGATAAAAACGGGGGACTAGTTTGAAGATACCAGTTAGAGGACTTTTTGATTTTTCCTGCGATGTTGACCCCTGTTCCTAGGGTATTGACCCCCACTATAATCAAATCTTCAGTGTTATGAACAGGTCTAAACAGGGCTGTTAATAACCTCACAATTATTCCCGGTAACAATTCTCTATTAATTCTGATTAAACTCCGAACTTTGTTTTGAAGCCAATCAGAATATCAACTTATTATTACTTAAGCTATGGAAAAGGAAGTAGTCCAGTCCAAGGACTTTATCCATGTTAAATATCGATGTAATGAATGCCGAAATGTGTTTGAAGGAATTGTGAAGAGGGGATCCGGTTCAGTTCGCCTTAACTGTTGTTTTTGCGGGTCCACAATTGTTGTGTATGTATGATTCCGTTTAAATCGGGTACAAAAAACGTTGCAACTTAGCTCAAGAAAAAACGCAACTAGCAGTAATTTAGCTGATTGCGTTCGACAATGGTCGGGGTGAGTAGTTTCTAATTAACGAAGAATTGCTGGTTAACAAATCCTTATCTCTCTTGACAGGGAGATTCAGATCTGTAACTATCAAAAATGTTGCACTATCCCATTTTTCACAAAAACATATCAAAATCAACTTTTTAGTTAAAAAGTGGGCAACACGAGTCGGGATAATCGCCATATTGTAATGATTACAAAAATCCTCAAGTGCTCGATTAATATCAGGATCATACCGGCTGGCTTTGATTATGGCTGATTTTAAATTATCAGGGATCAAGATCATTGGAACCCCTCCGAAGAAAGCCAGACAGCAGGCCAGAGCATATAGAAAATCCTCTATCCCCTGGCTCCGCACTGCCATAACAAAAGCATAGTCTGAGTAAGGCAAGCAGGCCACGAAAACCGGGCACCAGATCAATTCCCCTGTTTCCCTGTCAACGTAGGATAACTTCTTACCGGCAAAGTCTACATATAGCTTTTCTGCCGGGTTATGGTCCAGTACCGCGGAAGGATTACGTGCAATTAATTGCTGCTTAAGATGGTGGCAGAACTGGGTATACTCATAACCATTGGGGTAATCCAATTTATATTCTTCCCACAGGAACTTCTTGTTTACACCGACCCGATTCAGTTCTTTCTCAAAATAATCAAGGTGGGACTTTAAATGCTCAAAACGCGGATCCTTGTAGGCTGGGTTTCCTGCATGGAACTTTAGTTCTAACTCTGGATCCTCCAGGGATAGCAACTCATCGACGCTCATCTTGATATTTGGCAATTTACCCAAATAACTCTTGACCGTGTTTTTGCTTATTCCCAGGCTCCTTGCTATGGTTTTGGCCCCATTTCCCTTCTTATGTAATCGTAATAGTTGTTTTATCTGACTCATTGTTTTTGGTTTCCCAGCCATCTGATCCTGTCTTTATGGTTAAAAACCACAAAGGAATTAAAACCTAATGATATTATGAGAGGGGTCAACATGCTCCGAATTGGTCCGGCCGAGGCCGACGCCAAATTCAAAAAAGCAAACTCAATATATTATAAAGGGGGTCAATATGTGCCGAATTGGCAGTCGAAATCAGACCAGAATCAGGCCCGAATTGGAGGGGTCAGCATGCTCCGAATTATCCAATCCCGTTTCTTTCTTTTTGTCTCCTGTTTTCTTCTTTTCACCGTATTGTTTTTGTAGCTGCTCACCTTGATACTTCCTATAGCTTGGTCCGTAGACTTTCACGACTACCGAGTGATGGAAGATCCTGTCCAGCAGAGCACTGGTTGAAGTGGGATCTCCCAGGAACTCCGGCCAGTCTTCTTCTTCGACATTGGATGTAAAGATCAGAGATCTATTATCCTTGTACCGCTGGTCTATGAGCCCATTGTGAGCCAACTGAGCCAACTATGAGCCAACTATGAGCCAACTGAGCCAACTCCCAGTTTATATACTGCACTTGAACCCTTTGTTCCTATATTTTTCAAAAAACCTTTTTCCTCTAACTCCTTAATATCTCTGGTAGCCGTAGCTTTTGAAACATTGGTTACCTCCTGATATTTGGAATTGGTGATTTCTTTATATTCTTTAGTGTACAGTATCGCTTCAATCTGCCGCTCATTCAACCCCGCCTGTTTCAAATAGTCTTTCGAAAGGATGTCTTTCAGGAAAGTGATCTGCATTCCGCCTGCTGTTTCTTCGATAATCGGTTCCGGGAGTCCCGCTTTTCGACAAGCGCCCATCATCATTGAAATGCCCCTTCCCCATGCTTCAATGTAACCTGCTTTAAAAAAAATGTCTGCAATGCTCTTGTTACGAGGATGGGAAGGGTGTTTCCCTTTCAGCATTTCAATATTCAGTTCGTCCGGTAGCATACCCGGATTCCAAAGGATTAGCCTGTCATCATAAACACTAAGTTGAATAGTTGAACCTCTGTAGTCCTTATGAACAATGGCGTTCAGGATGGCCTCCCGCAAAGCCGGTTCGGGATATTCAAGTACTTCGATACGCTGTATACCTTCATAGTGGATCGGCGAAGTCAAATATTTACCTTTGAGTATTTCCATGACCCTGTCAGCCATTTCGATCAAGTTGCCTTCCACAACGTCCTGAAATTTTAAGTCAGCATCCGATTCACCGAACCTCCCGATCTTAAAATATGCAGAGGTGAAATACTTTTTCGGGACT
>CAZIAU010000319.1:0-4060 GCA_964536755.1 uncultured Bacteroides sp.
CCCGGGAATTTGATCGACTGATGATTTATACATTTCGAAGCTGTATACGTTCCAGGATCTCTTTACCGGTAATTCCCTCCAACCCGGCTGACTTCAGATAATCCAGGATCCTGGTATAGAGATTATGGATGCCCGGGAATTCCATTTCATCAAAGAAGCTGTTATGCCAAAGCAGCGAGAATACCCCGTTAAATTTCTGTACCTCCCCGGTCAGTTTTATTATGACCTCCATGATTTCATCCATGGACAGTTTACGATAGTAAAAAAGGGTGACGTCCATTGCGATCAAAGGCAACTCCCAGATATCCGTTGGACTGTCACTCTTATGATCATAAATCCTGTAGGGCCAGCAGTAGGAGTTGCGGAATCCCTCATGTTCTGCAAATCCCAGGGTGGCATCATATTTCAATCCGGCCGATTGCTGAATGAGAGCCGTATCCAGGGGTTTGAATTTCAGATAATGCTGTCTTATTCCTTCCACCGGTTCCGGAGATGATGCCGTCAGATTCGCCAGAGTCCTTCTCATGGCTTTCAGGCTGGTTGCCGACCGGATTGTACCATGCAGCCCGATTTCATCTCCGCGGCCCGATATTTCCCGGAACAATTCAATGATCCTTTTTTCATTGAACCGGTACCTTGAATTTTCATGTTTTCCATCCCTCTCCAGGAAAAAATAGGTGCTTCTGAAACCCCGCTCCGATGCAGTCTGGTGCAGGTAGTCAAAATTCCAGAATGGATTTTTTTTTGAAAATGGATTCAGGAAATGATAGAGTGCTGTAAGGGCCGATTTGAATTTATCCTGCCTGCTGTATGGTGAAGGGGCCAGTCCCAGCAGTTGCTTGAATTTAAAAGCAGTTTCCCAAAAATGATATGCGTATAAATGGTCAATATCATGACTCAGGAAGAGTACCGGATTGGTAAATACCGGCCTGCGTTCAAAAGGAATATTATTCTGTTTACAAAATTCTTCCAGCCCTTTCAGAATTATATCAAAGTAGTAGTTTACAACGGGCCTGGATACAATATCCAGTTTATCTTGCAGTGATTCATTGAATGGGAATCTTCCAAACTGATCCGACGCTTTGCTACTATATTCATGAAATCCAGACAGGAGGTGAAAGGCTGATTTGAACAGGTCGTGGTAAAAAACAAGTACGGAATCCTGTATACCGTAAAATGGATTGGTACTCTTTGGACTGGGGTAGAGTACAGGGATATGATCGATGATGATTACCTTTTCCGGATCAAAATCCTGACCGGATTCCCAGAAGCGTATATATGCCGTTCGGTGTTCTGTCAGATCATCAAAGCAGAACCTCGATTTCAGTTCGTCACTAATGAAAGCATGATGTTCCAGGTGATCAAGTACATATTGTTTTTGAGATGCTGTAAGCTTGCCTTTCATCATTATTATTTAACTTGCGTCCGGTCCGAACGGCTGACTAAAGATAAGCAGAGTGGGTATAATAGAAAAACAAACCATCAAAGGCAGCTTTTTTTCATACCTGGGAGTGGCTTTTGGTTTTGTAACGGTCGGACTTTTGTGGCCGAAATTCCTGGAGCCGGAGGAGATCGGGGTCATTAATTTCCTTGTAGCCGGATCAGCCATACTTGCTCATATAGCCAGCCTGGGGATCAACAGTGTAAGTATCCGGCTGTTTCCGTTTTTCCGGGACCCCGATAAAAGGCATAACGGATTCCTTGCCCTGGCTTTGATATTTGCTGCTGTTGGCTCCATATTGATCCTGATCTATTACATACTCTTTAAGGATAATATCGTTGAGAATAACCTTGAGAAGTCATTTCTGGTGGCCAACTATGCCTATTTTATTGTGCCATTTACCATAGCCACACTTCTCTATAACCTGTTCGACAGCCTGCACAGGGTGACCTACAACGCTGTCATAGGCGTATTTGTAAAAGAATTCCTGTTTCGGGCGCTGAACCTGGTTTTGATCATCCTTTATGCATGGTTCACTTTAAAGTTCAGCTTTTTCCTTAATCTCTACTATATCCTCTTCACCCTTCCGGCCCTGGTACTGATCATAGCTCTTATCAGGAATCATCAGTTCAACATGGCCCCGAATTTAGCATTCATCAAGAAGGATCTCTGGAGATCCATTGCAGATGTAAGCATGTTTGGCCTTCTGGGAGGTATGGGTACCATTGCTATCTCAAATATTGACAAGATTATGATCAACAGATTCATTGGTCTTGAGGCAACAGGTATCTACTCCATCGCCTTTCTGTTCGGTACCATTATTACTCTGCCATCCAGGCCCCTTAGTAAGATTGCGACAACAATAATTGCCGAATCTTGGAAGGATAATGATATCCAGACCATTAAGACCATCTACTCCAAAAGTTGCCTGAACCAGTTTATTTTCGGGGGAATGGTTTTCCTGCTGGTCTGGCTGAATATCGATCTTGTTTTCATGATTATCCCCGAAACCTATGAAGCGGGAAAATATGTGATCCTTTTTATGGCCCTGGCAGGTGTTATTGAAATGGCCACCGGTTTGAACGGTATTATCATAGCCACTTCAAGATATTACAGGTACCAGTCCATGTTTATTTTCTTTTTGCTTTTACTTGTGATCGTTACAAACATCATTTTCATCCCCATTTATGGGATAACAGGTGCAGCTCTGGCGTCACTGTTATCGACAATTGTCTATAACATTGTCAGGGCCGGATTCCTCTATATCAAATTTCGGATGCAACCATTTAATTACCGGTTTTTGATTATCCTGGCAGCTATTCTTACAACATTTTTTGTAGGTAATTATTTACAGAGTATTGAAAATTGGTTAATCAGAACGGTCCTGATTTGTTCCGCTATACTATTACTGTATCTGGTGCCTATCCTGGCTCTAAGAATTTCAGGCGATATAAATAGCTCACTAACAGAGAAATATAGGAACGTAGTAAAGAAATTTGGAAGAAAGTAAATGAATTATAATTAAGTGTGATGTAATCAGAAAAAATTTAGTATAAAATCTCTTTGTAGCTGAATTTATTGCTTCATCTTTTGGAATGGGAATGAATCCTATACCTGGTAGGGATACTATAATTCAATTTTTCTTGAAATGCGGCATTCTCTTTTGTTCGTTGCTGTTGAAATTTGACTGTATATATTCTCAGACGAATAACCTGGTAAATAATCCATCATTTGAGCAGAGAACAGATTTTCAGTATCTCACAGAAAAGAATTGGTCGAAATGCCTGAAAAATGATACTCCCGATTATATTGAATTTACCAACAGGGGTGAGCCAGAATTCTATTATAGCAAATATATTGGTGGTCTACTGCCAATAGAGGGTGATGCATATGTTGGAATATTCTGTTATCGGACCAATCCCTTAAGAGGATTTGAAAATGTAAGGGAATTTATTCAGGCACCTCTTAAGGAAGGTCTTGTGAAAGATACCATTTACCTGATTAGGCTTTACATTGCGCTTGATCCTGAATCCACTACAGCGATTGATAATTTCAATGTATGCTTTGTGAGAGAACCAATTTCATTGAAAAAGGAGAAGCAAATGTTTGGTTTATACCCCCAGATCAAATTCCGGCAATCATATTTCGATGCAATTTCATGGATAAGGCTGGAGGCAATCTATAAAGCAAAGGGATATGAATCTCATATTGTCCTTGGGAATTTTCTTCCGGATAATCTGGTTGGAAAGAAGAGGGTATCCTACGAAAGCATGATGATGAAAAAGTGGTACCTTCAAGGACTGGAGAGGGCATCCTACTACTATATAGATATGGTAAGTGTTGTCAAACAATCGGACCAGACAGCTGAAGTGAAAAAAGAGAGTGAAAAAATTAAAAAACAGGAAAAGATTCAAAGTTTGTCTCCCGAAATCGATGATACCATTAAAATTGAAAAAGATAATATCCATTATGATAGTTCTATTATTTTGTCAATTTCATTGACCATGTAAATTTGGGAAAGCATACACCTGAAGGGATCTGGGGAGGAGCCTTCAATGGTATAATGGATGAAGTTTATATCTACAACCGGGCACTGAATTATTGTGAAATCGAAGCTCT
>CAZIAU010000319.1:4070-4543 GCA_964536755.1 uncultured Bacteroides sp.
AGAACGATAAAGAACACGCTAGCCTTTCAGTTTACGCTTAATCCGGAGATAAGTCCTTAATATCCCGATCATGACTTTCTTTCCTTTTCCTTTGGAAAACTCCCAGGAATACCTGCAATTAATGCATTTCGGATCGTCGCAAAGGAAATAAGAGGGGTCCTGTTTCAGAATTGACAGTTCAAGATCCAGAGTTTTTTTCATATCGGAAAGGGTGGTTTCAGCATTACCCACTTTGCCCACATTAATAAATGCATCACTCTGTTTGTAAAGAGGAACAAAATTGCTGAATCCCCTATCGCATCCTCCCACCCAGTCGCGAACAAATAGTTTGATATTCCCTTCCTTGTCCCTGTAGTGTATGCCTTCTTTTGGGATGATCTGTTTCAGATTCGACATCCCGATGGCTACATGCGTGGTTCCCACACCAATGACCTTACCGTCAGCTCCGATCTTCAAATTTTTTCCTCCGGTTT
>CAZIAU010000320.1:0-4521 GCA_964536755.1 uncultured Bacteroides sp.
GGATGACAGGGGTTCACCATATGCCATACGAAAGTTCTTTATCTTGCAGGATGAGACAGGAAATGCCCCTTATCCTGCTGATAGATTACCCGAGGGATATAATTACGGGGATACCATATGGCTGAACTGGAGTGAGGATATTACCCGGCCAACCCAGTTCAGGTCTGACTGGCCCTATACAAGAAAGTATGAAGCTGCAGCGGATCCGGCTGACATTGCTGCTTCGTTTAATTATGCTGATATCCCAAAAATCCGGCTGGCCGAAACCTATCTTCTGAAGGCAGAGGCTCAGCACCTGCTCGGGGACAATTCAGGTGCTGCCGAGACCATTAATGCATTAAGGAGAAGAGCCAATGCGAGTGAGGTATCTGCCGGTGATATAACCATAGACTTTATTCTGGATGAAAGATCCCGGGAGCTGATTACTGAGGAAGACCGCAGGTGGACCTTATTGAGAACAGGCAAGTGGCTGGAGAGGACAGCGCTGTATAATAAAAATGGAGGGGAATTTATTACTGAGAGAGATAAACTCTTCCCCATACCTCAGGCCATGATCGATGCTAACCTGACCACGCCTATGGAACAGAATCCGGGGTTTGATTAGAGTTCATAAAATCAATTGTTTACGCGTTTTTAAAAATAAGTAGGGAGATTATCTTCGGATTGAAAGTTTCGTTTTAACGTATGATGGAGTTAGAAAAGTATTAAAAATATAGGGAAATGAAAAGACTAAAAATAGTTGGATTCCTGGTAGTTGTTCTCCTTTTTTCAGGATGTGAATTGGACCAAATGCTGGAGAATCAGCCGCCTCATCTAATCACTGCAGAAACCCTTTATAAAGACCTGGCAGGGATAGAGACCGGGATTAACGGATTATATGCACTTGTCAGGGAGAATAATTCCAGCAGCCCGAACAGGGTCAGAATGGCTTTGTGGCAGGTTGGTACCGATAACCTGGTTGTTAATTACGAAACAGGCTCCGGATTCTGGAATATTGCCCAGGCATGGGAATCACTCAACAATTCTACCTATCGTGAATACGAGGACACGTTTACCTGGATGTATCGGATTATAAATGCTGCAAATACGGTTATCAACCGGGCCGACGAAGAGGATGTTGACTGGTCGGGGGGGAATGCAACACCCGAGGAGAACAGGAACAGGGTTGTTGCAGAGGCAAAATTCTTCCGTGCCTGGGCCTACAGGTACCTGATGTATGGTTGGGGCGATGTTCCGTTGAACCTTAATGAGACCCTTGGCTCTACAGTTAAAACCGATTGGGAGCGCACACCTGTTGAGCAGGTCAGGGAACAGATTATTGCAGACCTGGAGTTTGCTTCTGAATATTTGCCGGTTGAACCGGAGCTGGATGGAAAAATAACCAGGGGAGCTGCCCAGACCTACCTTGCCGAGATGTACCTTTTGATTGATAATCCCGCAACCGCACTGGAATGGGCTAATAAAGCCATTAACACGCCGGAATATGGGCTTATCACCCAGCGCTACGGTGTAGATGCTGGCAAACCCGGAGTAGCGTTTATGGATATGTTCCAGGAAGGGAATATTAACCGCTCGGAAGGAAACAGTGAGGCCCTCTGGGTGTGGCAGTATGAATATAATGTAGTCGGAGGGGGAGGCAATTTTTACCGGGTAACAAATCAGGGAAGATACAATACCATCAAAGTCGGGGCAGTGCAACCCCTGCAACTTACCGGCCAGAGGGGAGGAAGGGGAATCGCACGCCAATCCATGACAAAATTCGCCATTGATCTGTACGAAGCACAGGATGAAAGGGGTTCACCATATGCCATAAGGAAGTTCTTTATATTAAGAGATGAGACTGAAAATGCGCCTTATGCTGCGGATAAATTACCTGAAGGGTATAGTTACGGGGATACGATCTGGCTTGACTGGAGTGAGGATATAACACGTGCGACGCAGTTCAGGGCGGACTGGCCCTATACAAGGAAGTGGGAAGCGGGTCCGGATCCGGCTGACATTGCTGCTCACTTTAATTTTGCTGATCTGACATACATAAGATTAGCCGAAACTTATCTGTTAAAAGCTGAGGCACAACACCTGCTCGGGGACAATGCAGGTGCTGCCGAGACCATTAATGCATTAAGGAGAAGGGCCAATGCGAGTGAGGTATCTGCCGGTGATATAACCATAGACTTTATACTGGATGAAAGGTCACGGGAACTGATTACGGAAGAAGATCGCAGGTGGACATTATTGCGAACAGACAAATGGTTGGAGAGGACAGCGCTTCATAATCATAACGGGGGAGAATTTATCACGGAAAGAGATAAACTTTTCCCCATACCCCAGGCTATGATTGATGCAAATCTTACCACACCTATGGAACAGAATCCCGGATTTGATTAGAAGCAGAGGAACCTGTAAAATCTGAGATCTGGCGTGATCTTGATCCCCGTCAAAGGGTATTCCTGGAAGATCACCTGAAAAGTTTATTTCCGATTACCGAAGCCAGGAATCCGACCAGGAAGATGGCCAGTGTGCCGAAAACGATGGTGAGGTAAGAGTGGAATGTATTGCCATACCTTGAGGGATCTTCAGCCAGGGAAGAGATGCTTAACCAGGCAATTACACCGACCCCGCAAATAACTCCGGTAATTGCACCACCTGACCTGCTCAGTTTTGAGAATGCTCCCAGCAGGAAGAGTCCCAGCATTCCGCCGCTGAAGACCGATGCAAGCTTCCACCAGGTATCCAGGGCGGATTTCTCATTGATCATGGCGATGGCAATGATGATACCGATAAGTGTAATGGCAGCCGAGGAGATGTAAAGTACCTTCATAGAGTCCCTGTCACTGGATTCCCGTTTCAAATACCTCTTATAATAATCAGTCAGGAAAACAGTGGCCGAACTGTTAAAGCTGGTTGAAATAGTACTCATCCCCGCAGCAAATATGGAGGCGATAAGCAGGCCCGCAACTCCCGGTGGAAGCTGGGTCACAATAAAATGTGGAAAAACCTGATCAGCCCTGTCAGGATTCATTAACTCCGCGGGCAGAACAGCTTCACCGGAGAGATAAAATGAATAGAGTGCGGTTCCTATAAAAAGAAACAGAAGAGAAACAGGGATGTAGAGCAATCCCCCCGACAGGGCCGATCTTGCTGCAGCGCGGTCCGATCTTGACGCCATGTAGCGCTGGATATAACTCTGATCGATCCCGAAATTCTGAAGGTTGATAAATATCCCGTACACCAGTACCACCCAGAAAGTGGAAGAGGAGAGGTCCAGGCTGAAGCTGCCCATGCTGAACTTCCCTTTCTCAGCTGCGATCCGGAATATCTGTCCGGCCCCCTCCGGCATCCTGAACACTATAAAAACAACGGTAAGCAGTGCTCCGCCGATCAACAGGATCCCCTGGATGGCATCGGTCCATACCACGGCCTGCAATCCGCCAAGCATGGAATAGAGCATTATGGTAAGGCCGGTGATCACAATGATAAGAGCAATATTCCATCCAAACAGGGCATGCAGGACCAGTGCCAGCAGGTAAAGGATGGTTCCCACTCTCATGATCTGGGTGAGCAGGTAACAGATGGATGCATATACCCTGGCCCAGGGGCCGAACCGTTCCTCCAGGTAGCTGTATGCTGAAGGAGAGTTGATCCTCCTGTAAAGGGGGACGAAAAACCTGATGGCCATCAGGGCAGCAAAGGGGATGGAGAGGCTGAAGACAAAGGGGTTCCAGTTGGACTGATAGGCTGTGCCGGGAAGTGCAAGGTAACTGATGCTGCTCACAAATGTGGCAAAAATGGACATGGTGATCACCCACTGCGGAATATTGCTGTTTCCCAGGGTAAAAGCACCGGAAGTCTTGTTCTTCCTGAAAAATGATGCCCCGAAGAGGGTCACACCGATCATGTAGGAGATGAAGACAATTGTATCCGGCAATTCCATAGGCAGCGTTTATCTGAGTTCTCCGGGATCCAGCACAACGTGTTTAACAGATTTTCGCTGGTAGGTGTAGGTGATATGGACCAGTCCGCCGGCTGACTGGATAACAGCCGGATAGGAGTACTCACCCTTCTGCCGTTCCAGTGTCAGCACGGGTTTCCAGGATTTCCCGTCAGCAGAGATGGCTACATTCAGTATCTGTCTCCCGGGTTCCGGTTTTCCCCGCCGGGAATGGTTATATACAATCAGTTGCCTGCCGTCCTGAAGTGTGACGGCATCGGTTCCGGCACTGGGATTGGGCAGGGACGTTGCTGTCATTTTGCTCCATGTTCTTCCTCCGTCATCCGACCAGCTCTGGGAAACCACATTCTGCAGCGTGCGGCATAAGATCTGCATTCTTCCGTTCTCACAGGTTAATATGCTTGGCTGGATGGCATCGAATTCAATACCGTCATTTACCGGACCGATCACCTCCCAGCTCCTGCCCAGGTCCCGGGTCAGTTCAAAATGCACCTGCCAGAACAGATCTTCTCCCTTAAAGAATTCTCTGCTCGAAGGGCATAGAATGGTTCCGTCGTTAAGCTGAACCG
>CAZIAU010000321.1:0-4502 GCA_964536755.1 uncultured Bacteroides sp.
AAAATACAGAACAGTGGAATGGAAGACCGAATTCCTGTTTGGTTTTCGGGACTACACAAACGGCACATACCGGAGTAAAGGTTTCTATTCAAGTATTCAAAACAAGCTCGGTGTCAGGTTCTGGGTTTCAGGCAGGATCGGGTATTCAGAACTGCCATACGATCCATCCCAGTCTGAATGGGATTATACATTTTCCCTGGATTTCTGGCAGAGTGAATTTGTCCTGACCCGGTTCCAGTACCAGTATAACGACCGGAGAATTACCCATAGAATGGAAATTGAGGGGCCCTTTCCCAGCGAGCATTCAATTACAATCCAGGTTTGCTGGGCGATGGGTCCGCACAAACATGAAGCATATTAACAGTTGAAAATATATATTATGAAAAACAAATCCTTGAGATCAACCCACCTGATCCTGGCTATGCTATTATTCGGTTCACTGGTTGTCTCTGCACAATACAGGCATCAGCATCAGCATCAGCACCAGCATCAATATCAACACGGGGTCAGAAACAGTGGTCAGCTAAAGATCGTATGTTCTTTTTCAGACTTTGCATCCATAGCCCGGAGTATTGCCGGGGACCATGCCAGTATAGTCCATATTGCCCATGGAGAACAGGATCCCCATTTCGTACCCCCAAAACCAAGTTATGCCATGATGTTGAGCGATGCTGATCTGTGGATAACCACCGGGATGGACCTTGAAGTCTGGTCAACCTCCCTGCTGGACAAGGCAAGGAACAAAAAGATCATGGATGGAGAACCCGGGTTTGTAGCTGTTTCAGACGGAATAAAAATAATCGAGAAGGTTGAAAAGGCAGACAGGACAGAAGGTGATATCCACCTGATGGGAAATCCGCACATAAACACCGGGCCCTTGAACTGGAAGGTAATAGCTACCAACATAACCACCGGACTGCTCAAGGTGGACCCTGCCAATTCTTCTGATTATCAGAAAAATCTCACTAAATTCTGTGAGCGGGTTGACCGTGCCATGTTCGGTGATGAACTTGTTGATATATTTGGCGGAGAGATGCTTTCCAAACTGCTTGAAAATAAAACCCTTTTCGACTTTCTTAATAATGAATACCAGGGCGAGAAACTTTCAGGTAAGCTGGGAGGGTGGCTGAAAAAGATGGAACCTGTACGAGGGAAAAAAATCATTGCCTACCATAAAAACTGGTCATATTTCACAGAAACCTTTGGCCTGGAAATAATAGGTTACATCGAACCCAAACCAGGCATACCCCCTTCGGCAAAGCACGTTCAACAAATAATCCATACCATAACGGATCAACATATAAAACTGATGCTCGTGGCCAGTTATTTTGAGAAGAACTCGGCACGTATGATTGAAGAGAAAACGGGTATAAAAGCAGTCTTCCTTCCCCTTTTTGTAGGGGGTATCCCGGAAGTAACAGATAACTTCCAGCTTATGGATTACTGGATTGAACAGATAAAAATAAACATCCAATGACCCGGACATGAAGGAAACAATATTTTTTCTTGCCACTCCAATTGCAGCCAGCATCATCCTTGCAGGAATGCTGGGGTATTTCGGAACCCATATTCTTACAAGGAGAATCATTTTTATCGATATTGCCGTTGCGCAGATAGCTGCACTGGGAACCATGATTGGTTTACTGCTGGGTTATACCGAAGGATCACTTGAGGTCCAGGTACTCTCCTATCTCTGTACACTGCTTATTATCGGTGGTTTTGCCTTCCTGAAGTCTGATTCACTGCCCATACCCCTGGAGGCTGTCATAGGCATTATATATTGCCTTGGGCTTGCCCTCTCCATATTACTTGCCGAAAACCTACCCGGAGGTGCCAATTTCATAACCAAAACCATTACCGGGAGTATACTCTGGGTCACATGGAAAAATGTATACAGTCTGGCTCTGCTTTTTGCCGGCATCGGTACCATCCACATCCTGTTTGGTAACAGATTCTTTCAGCTGTCAAACCGACAGGGTGTGGGTGCCGGCGGGACCATTCCCAATGACAGTTTCTGGAACCTTCTTTTCTATATCACATTCGGGATTGTAGTTGTAAAAGCAGTTCTCATTGCCGGTATTTTCCTGGTTTTTTCACTTTTAATTGCCCCTGCAGTTGCTTCATCCATGTTCATTTCAAGCTGGAAGGGACGACTCGTCTGGTCATGGATAATTGGCCTGGCAGGAACCATCACGGGAATTCTGTTCTCCTATTCCATGAACATTTCCAATGGTCCCGCTGTGGTATGCTTACTGGGTATACTTGTATTTGTATTGGCCCTGATTAAACTTGTGCGCCCGATTCAACATTCATCCATTAATAAACCTTAAATCCGCTATTTCAGTATTATGATCCAGACACTGCAATTTATCCTTGTTCCTCTGCTGGCAAGCATAGTCCTGCTTTCCCTGACATGTTATTTTGGTATACATGTTCTAAAAAGAGAGATAATTTTCATTGATATCGCACTGGCCCAGATAGCAGTCCTTGGAGGCGCAGTGACTGTATATCTGGAAGAGAGGTTTCAGATCCATGAACTGGTTCTGGGTAACACGGACCTCTCGGGTATGCTTGCCTATATATTCTCACTGTTATTCTGTGTGGGTGCAGCGTTGATATTCACTTACCTAAAATCACCGAAGATCCGGATACCCATCGAGGCATTTATCGGAATTGCATATGCATTTGCAACAACAGCTGCGGTCATCATACTTGACAAGGGAGCCGGAAGTGATGTCCATCTGCATAATATGCTTGCCGGTGTACTGCTGTGGACCACCCTGCCGGAGGTTCTCAGGCTGTTTATTGTCTTTCTGGTCATAGGTGGATTCCACTTCGTATTCCGGAAGAATTTCCTTCAACTGACAGACTTTTATCTGGGAAAGGCTTCCCCCATCAGGAGACAGAAGTTATGGGATTTCCTGTTCTTTTTTACCCTGGGGATCACTATCATTGAATCTGTCAGAATAGCAGGTGTGCTTACTGTTTTTGCATTTCTTATTCTTCCCGCCTCTATCTCTGTTTTATTCTCAACTCAATGGCGTAACCGGATCATTATAGGGCTGGTGACAGGAATCTTTGCCGCCATAGCCGGTTTGTATTTTTCCCTTAGCCTTGACCTGACAGCCTCTCCGTTGATCATACTGGCTCTCGGAATCTTGTTTCTGTTATCCCTGATTATCAGAAAATTAACCCTGAAAAGCAACGAAACAGCTACAATCCGAAAGTAATAAACTCCGATAGTGCCTTGCGTTTTGCCTGGTGCCGTTCAGGATCGACTTCATCAAGCGGATAACCTACCGGCAACAAAACCGCCGGCTCCAGGTGACCGGGCAGACCCAATACCTCCCGGACCTTTAACGGATCAAAATTGCAGATCCAGCAGGTGGCCAGTCCCAGTTCTGTGGCCTGGAGCGTCATGTGATCGGTGGTGATCGCCACATCGATATCGCAATGATCCTTTCCGTCCTTCCGTTTCCAGGACTGACTGTGATCTCCACAGATAACAATCACACAGGGAGCTGTCCTGAACCACTCCCGGTGATAGGCCTGACAGATCTTCTCAAGTTCGTCAGGATCCCGGATCACAAAAAAGTGCCAGGGCTGCAGGTTCACGGCCGACGGGGCTATCCGACCTGCCTCCAGTATAAGATCCAGTTTTTCCGATTCCACCGGTCCCGGATCGTACCTGCGGCATGAATACCGCCTTTTTGCAATATCAAGAAAGCGTGTCATCTTTTCGGATTTTTTCTTTTAATACTCCAGGTTATTGTAACCGTCGCTGAATTTTGCTCGCAAAATAAGGCTCCTTGTTCCAATAACCTGTCGCCCCTGCTGTTATAATGCCCTGGGCTTCTTGCCCTCCCTCCAGTGCTCCTCGATCTTTTCCAGTGATACGCCCTTGGTTTCAGGGATAAAGAAATAACCCCATACAATTCCCAGCAATGCAACTGCGGCAAATATCCAGAATACACTTCCCACGCAACCGGGACAAACATCCGAAAGATCATTGCCTTCAGGAACAACAACCTCTTTGACATTCCCGATGGCACTTGCCATTTTATAGAATGTCCACACAACAAGTGTATTGAAACCCCAGTTTGACAGGGAACCTATAGAGGAACCCAGACCACGTACCCTGGTCGGGAATACTTCGGTGATGATCAGCCAGCCTAAAGGCCCCAGACTGATGGCAAAGAAAGCAATATAGACCAGCACCGAGATCACCAGGAACCATTTTGTAACTCCCGGGAGCATGAAGCCAAGACCCATGCATATCAGTGAAACAGCCATACCGATCATTCCGAGAAAATAGAGTTTTCTCCTGCCCAGCCTGTCGATTACAAACAGAGAGACAATAGTGAAAAACACATTCACAACCCCAACGATCACAGATGCAGCAATTGCTGCTTCAGCACCCTCAAATCCTGCTGCCAGGAAAATCTTCGGGCTATAGTAGATCACCGTATTGATACCCACGAACTGCTGGAAGAACATAATCC
>CAZIAU010000322.1:0-4490 GCA_964536755.1 uncultured Bacteroides sp.
CAAGATTTCTTCTCCCGAATAGGGGATCACATATCCTGAGCTGTCGAGCAGTTCCCATTCATTTATATGGTCATTAAAATCCTGGTACTGGAAGGAAATTCCCCATTGAAGCCGGTTATTGTCAGTCTGGTATGACCCCAGGTGTGAGGTCGATACCACTATCGCATCCAGGTAATTCCTGGCATGGGTCAGCAGCGATCCGACTCCCACATTCAATATACTGTCCCCGTAGGTCTGCGAATTGATTGTATTGTCAAGTTCATTGATCCAGTACTCTCCCAGAATGTCAAATGTTTCCTGCTCAGAGGTCCTGAAGGCTGATCCTATAAACTTGAGAATGAGTCCATTTATGGGCCTGTAGTTAAGTGATAGTGCTCCCAGGTAAGTGTCAAACTTGTCCACCTCCTGACCTTCGTAATAAATCCTGAGATTCAGCGGGAGATCTTTTGTTCCGAATTCTGTATCACGGGTGCGTGGGACGAACTGGTAGTTGTTAGAAGAGTAATTGCCCAGGAATGTTATACCCAGCTTTTTTGAAATCTGGTATGTGAGCATGGTCTGGAAGTCAGAGAACTGGGGTTTATAATCACCACTGGTCTCCAGGGTATTCAACAGGTATGAGGTTGTCTTGTACCGGTATCCGGCCAGGTAGGTGAATCTTTGGGTCCTGGATGTTCCTTCCACATGTGCCGCTGCACCAAGAAGGCTGACAGACGTTGATCCCGCAAACTTCCTGGGGCGTTTGTATGTGATATCAAGTGCCGAGGACATCCGGTCCCCGTAACGGGCATCATATCCCCCGGCAGAGAATTTTACTGAAGAGACCAGGTCTGAGTTTACAAAGCTCAATCCCTCCTGTTGTCCCGACCGAACGAGAAAAGGCCTGTAAATTTCAATATCGTTTACATATACCAGGTTCTCGTCAAAATTTCCTCCACGGACCGAATACTGGGAACTGAGCTCATTATTGGAGCTGACCCCGGCCTGTGATTTGATTATAGCCTCCACTTTACCGGTGGTGGTGGGCATATAGTTCAATTCTTCCACATCTATCCTTTGAAAGGTACTGGCTCTTTCCTGGCGGGCACTGACTGAAACCTCCTGTAACGATCTTACATCCCGTCTGAGGATCACATTTCTGATTCTTGATTCACCGGAGTGAAGCCGGATGGCAAATTGCTCTGTCCTGTACCCAACGCAGGAAACGACTACAGTATAGGATCGCCCGGCCGGGATCTTCAGTTCATAATTTCCTTCCAGATCTGTCATGGTCCCCTCCTGTGTACCCAGCAGAGCAACATGGGCCAGGTCGACAGGCTGATCCGTACTGTCTGTTACGGTACCTCCCAATATCCCATAATCCTGTCCGGTCAGCAGGCTGGCAGTCAACAGAAATAAAATGGATAATGGCAGAATGTTCTTCACTATGAATGGTTTCCCGAATATAGTACTAACTGTTGAATGACTGGGAAAATTGTGCCTGGTTATTAATCATTATCCTGTTTGAAGTCGCCCCGCCTCAGGGCTTCAAAGAATTTTGCCCACCGCATCGGATCAAATATGGTGTAATAAGGATACTGCCCGGCAGTATAGAGCTGGTTATATTGTTGCTTCATAACCTCCCTGTAATTGATGTTGGGTGACGGACCAAAGTCATTCATTTTTATCTGTGTTTTGATAAGAGCAATGTTGTGATAGGCTCTCTTTTCATCGTCATCGGGAAGTTCCAGTGCAAGGAATGCTTCCTTGAATTCCTGGTATGTTTTCCAGGGGTAGATCCTGACCTCGGCAAGCTGAAATGTATCGCTTACCATGAATATGTCGGCCGGGTATTGCTGTCCGCCGAGAGAATCAGGAATTGTGTGGATTGTGCCTTTATGGCCCATATGGCTGAACAGGATTGTATCGTTTGGCCTTACCACGAATGAGAACATACCCCGGCTGTCGGAAGTTGTCCCCCTTCTATCATTAAGGATTATAATATTTACGTGGGGCAGTGGCCTGTGCTGCAGGTCCCTTACCACGCCCGAGAACTGTACCAGGTTGTCATCCAGATCCTTTTTTCGCTGACCATCCACA
Source organism: uncultured Bacteroides sp. (assembly GCA_964536755.1). GTDB lineage: Bacteria > Bacteroidota > Bacteroidia > Bacteroidales. Next base: position 2,080 of record CAZIAU010000322.1, read on the forward strand.
TTTCCGGAAATGATAACCATAACAAAAATGCACAGCATCAGTCTCAACAGAACCCTATACCTCCCGGAAAGCATGCCGCAAAAATAGATAAAAAAAAGCCGGTATCGCACCGGGAAACTTCAATTATGGGCTATTTTTGTGAATAATTAACAAATATACACATCCATGATCATTCAGAGAACCCTTTCTTTATCGCCCTTTCCCAGGGGATTTCACCTGATTACCCGGAAAGTAACTGAGGCAGCCGGTGAACTGCCCGATTCAGGGATCATGCATGTGTTGATTCAGCATACATCAGCAGGCCTTACCCTTAATGAAAATGCTGATCCATCGGTCAGAAATGACTTTGAGACATTCATCAATCATATGATTCCTGAAGATCACCCGCTCTATTCTCACGTTTTTGAAGGTGCTGATGATATATCATAGTTAATGTATATTAATACATGTAATTCACATTGAACACCTAACTCAACTATGAATCTGCCCATTTTACTGCCTTGCCAGTGTATCCGAACTTACATCATTTAAATTGATTATCTTCATGTTCTGATTATCATTATTTATCACATTATGGTGTTGGCTTCAATCGTTTGGGATTTCAATCCCGAAATTTTCTCTATCGGAAACCATGCAATTAGATGGTATGGTTTAATGTTTGCTTTGGCGTTTCTTATAGGATACTGGATTTTTAAACGTTATCTCACTGGTGGAAAACTCACACCGGAGATGGTCGATAGTTTATTGATTTATATTGCAGTTGGAGCAATTGTTGGTGCACGGCTTGGTCATTGCCTTTTTTATGAACCTGATTACTTTCTTCGACATCCTATCCAAATTCTGTTTGTATGGAAAGGGGGATTGGCAAGTCATGGCGGAATCATAGGACTTCTTCTTGCTCTCTGGCTGTACATAAGAAAATATGAGATTCCTTTCCTATGGCTTATGGACAGGATTGCAATACCTGTAGCATTAGCAAATGCATTCATCCGTATTGGGAATTTCTTCAACTCCGAAATTTATGGTCGTCCAACCTCTTTGCCTTGGGGTGTGGAATTTATCAGAGACAGGCTTTACGACAGTACTACTGGTGAACTACTCCCAACTGTTGCTAGGCATCCAACACAATTATACGAAGCACTATGTTACATTTTGATATTCATTGTATCATTCATTTTTTATCGAAAAAGAAACATGGAAATACGGGACGGTTTCATTTTTAGTGTCTCCATGATTGCCCAGTTTAGTGCCAGATTCTTAATAGAATTTATAAAAAATGACCAAGTCGCATTTGAAGCAGGAATGACTTTAAATATGGGGCAGTTGTTAAGCCTTCCGTTTATTATTACAGGTTTTGGATTGATTATATTAACTAAAATGAATCCAAAGTATTATTCATTAACTTCCTCGTAATCAGAATCATTTATAAGCCCTCCCGCCTTCATTCTCTAAGAGGAGAGCACGCAGACTCCATATACACAGGTGTTTCTAACTAACAATTGTCACAATAATCTTTCTACTCCCCCCGTGATTTCGAAATTCACATAAATAAATGCCTTGCCAGGTACCTAAATTTAATCGGTGATTCGTTATAGGAATGGTTATTTCGGCACCAATTATTGACGCCTTCAAATGAGCAGGCATGTCATCACTTCCTTCAAATACGTGGGTATACAAAGGATGGTCTTCTGGAATGAGTTTATTAATGAAACTTTCAAAGTCCGAACGTACTGAAGGATCTGCATTTTCATTCAAAGTTAATCCAGCAGACGTGTGTTTTATTAGCAAATGCAATAATCCGTTTTCGGGTAAATCGTGAAGTTCTTTTTCAATTAAGTGCGTTATTAAATGAAATCCACGTGAATAGCCGCTTAATCTTATTTCGTGTTGTGCAATCATTTACTGCATTTTTTTATCTGTTGAATGTAACAATAAATATGATTCATTGGATTTCATTAACTAATTGAAAGTTATTACGGTGAACACTCCCCTTTTATCTCTATTTGAACCATAATGATAAATCATAATTAACCGATATTAATACTGAATTTTGTCATCTGTAATATCAACAAATATAAGCATGAAAGCCATTCTCTAAGTTCGTGTTTCATCAGACAGTCAAGAGTTTGAAGAACAGAAGCATATATTTGCAGCTATAAATTTTAAAATTATTTCAACAAGGAATATTAAAAACCTTTGGGTTGCCTTTATCTGGTCATGTTACTATCGTTTGGTGTCCTGGGAAATTATGGATGTGAAATATACCTTGACTCCGCCTATAACAGAAAAAATAGTTACAAGAATGCTTCTTTAGTTCTTATTATGCCATCTCGTTCTTCAATATTCAGTTTCATTGCTGATTCTTTATTCTCAACAATAATTAAGTCTTTTTCTGAATAATTGAACTTCTT
>CAZIAU010000323.1:0-4483 GCA_964536755.1 uncultured Bacteroides sp.
ATCTTAACAATTTCTTCTTTCCCAAGACGGTTAAGGATTAATGCGTTCTATTCTTACTCCCACATCCGTGACAGGAAGTTCTGATTTCCTCATCCCCTGTTCCAGTGTAATAGTATAGAGGCCGGGTAACCGGAACCGCGTATGGTCCCTGTATAATAATCTTATCTCCCGAAGATTACCCACACCTCTTCCGATCCAGCTTCCATCAGGATCTGCCAGAACAAGGTTTACGGTATCTTTGAGGTGCTGCCCGGTAGGGCCCTTCACGTTAACAAACATGTAAAGATTGCTGAGAGGATAATCCACTGTATGCCTTACCTGCAGATAAATGTTAAAAGGAGTTATAGTATCGGACATCTCAAATTCGAAAACCTGAGGGTTGTTCCATGTCCACATCCCATCATCGATCCTCCATAACTCATCATAGACCATTTCCGGATCACAGGACGAAAGAGCGATCACAATTGTAATGAACAGGAATCTGATTTTCTGACTCATGAATTACGACGTTGATCCCGGGGTGGTCTTTTTTTCTTGTTCTTCTTTCTTTTTGAAGGGCCTTTTTCAAACCTGGTAAGACTGCCCTTCCCCGCACCATCGGTATACTCCAGGAGTTTAGATTTGGTTTCTGCAAAGGGTCCTATGAGCTCGTCGGGTACGGTTCCTGCCCTGTTCAGCTCAATGATTTCATTTACCCTCTCTACCGGAACCGGAACCAGCGACTGGGATGTTGAACCTTCATAGGCATACCACATTATCCCCCTGTAAACATCGGTTTTCAGGTGGTGTGCTTCACCTGCTGAAGTTTTCAGTATAGTTGTAGTCTGGGGAAAGTCTTTCCTGGCATCCTCATATCCTGAAAGCTCATAATTGAGACAACATTTAAGTTTTCCACACTGTCCGGCAAGTTTCTGCGGGTTAAGCGCTACTTCCTGGACACGAGCCGAATGCGTGCTTACAGAAACGAAATTTGAGATAAAAGTGGAGCAACACAGTTCCCTCCCGCAGGTACCTATTCCACCAATTTTTCCCGCTTCCTGCCGGGCACCTATCTGCCGCATTTCAATTCTTATGTGAAATGTTTCTGCCAGCACCTTTATAAGTTGCCGGAAGTCCACCCGTTCATCAGCGATATAGTAAAAAATTGCCTTTGTGTTGTCCCCCTGGTATTCAACATCACCGATCTTCATGTTCAATCCCAGTTCCGAAGCTATTTTCCGGCTCTTCAGCATGGTTTGATCCTCCAGCTGGATGGCTTCCTTCCATTTGTCAATATCGACCTGTTTTGCCTTGCGGTATAGCTTCTTTAATTCTTCACTCTTTCCGCTGTTCCTTATCCTGGAACGATATAATTCCACGATCTCACCCGCCATGGATATGATCCCGATATCATGCCCCGGAGATGCTTCCACAGCCACTATATCCCCACGCTTCAGCCTCAGTTCATTCACATTCCGGTAAAAATCCTTTCGTGTATTCTTAAAACGGATCTCAACTACTTCGGGTATATCTCTATCTGATATCTCCCACAACCAGTTAAAGGACTCCAGCTTGGAACAGGTGCTGAAATAGGAATCGATACGGTCTCTGTTCTCACCGTTGATCTCCAGTTGTTTCTCGGAGCAGCATCCCCTTGCTTTCAGGCTTTCCATATTGCAAAAATAGCTATTCAGTTATCCAATTCAAAACCATGTTATACCTGCCCGGGAGCTTTCTGCATAAGTGATTTGATCACTTTTATGGACATATCCATGAGAATAATCCTTGGATTCCCGTTGGCCTCTATATGATTTCCGGCCTCATTGAAGATTTCTGCCAGCATGTGAATATTTTCAACATGAATAAAAGGGCTGAATTTATCGGAAAATGCTTTTTCCCTACCAGACATAAAGTTCAATTCTTCGTGTGCCAGGTTTAGTATAAAATTCTCTCTCAACAGTTTAAGGGCATAATCCAGCAGCTGTTTCTGTCGTTCCCTTCCAAGTCCTGCCACATTATCCACCCACTCATTTATTTCAATAATATTCCTTGAATAACAGAGCCGCATAAGGCCGGTAAACAGTTCAAAGTAATGCAGCTCGTTCTCATCCTGCATGAGGGTCTGCAGGGCGGCATTGAAATTTCCATTTGATTTCTTAACCGCATCCTCTACCAGCCCTGGGTCATTGCTCCCCCGCCCGGGCAACCCATCCCTGATCGCCCGCTCTTCCAGGGGTGGGATATGTAAAAGCTGTGTCCGGCTCAGTATGGTCGGCAGTATCCGGACCGTGCTGTCAGAAGCCATGATGATAAGGGTTTTCTCCGGTGGTTCCTCAATTTGTTTCAGCAATTTATTGGCTGCTGCCTGATTCATCTTCTCTGGTAGCCAGATGATTACCATCCTGTATTCCGATTCATAAGGTTTGAAGCTTAATTTCTTAATGATCTGAAGGCTCTCCTCCTTATTGATCAAGCCTTGCTTGTTTTCAGCACCTATAGCTTCATACCATTGATTCTCAGAAATGTAAGGATTGGCAAGGAAACTTTCTCTCCATTCGGCCATAAAAAGATCGCTGACCGGGTCTTTGGTTACTCTGGGTGTTTTCAGCACAGGTATCACGAAATGCAGATCGGGGTGAACCAGCTTGTTGAATTTTATGCACGAAGGGCAAACACCACAGGCATCCTCCGGCTGGCGATCGGCACATGCCAGGAACCGGGCCATGGCCACAGCCAGAGCCCGCTTGCCGGCACCCGGCGGACCATGGAGCATCAGCGCATGGGGGGTCCGGTCTTCCTTTACCATGCTTCGAAGCCTTTTTCCGGCTTCCTCCTGTCCGATTATTTCCCTAAATAACATCTCGTCTTACAATCTGTAAATGTAGAATTTCTTTTTTACCTTTGGGATTCCCGATCTGACCTGAATTTATTCATTTTAAAATATTTGAGATGCAAATTATTGACAATTACAACTTTGCAGGCAAAAAAGCCATCATAAGAGTAGATTTTAACGTACCGCTCGGAGCGCAGTATGAAGTGACCGACGATAGCCGTATTAGAGCTGCATTGCCAACCATTAAAAAAGTATTGTCCGATGGCGGCTCTGCCATTCTGATGTCGCACCTGGGAAGGCCCAAATCGGGTCCCGAAGAGAAATTCTCATTGAAACACGTGGTTCCTAACCTGGCCGGTCACCTGGGTATGGATATCCGGTTTGCAGGTGACTGTATCGGTGATCAAACTGAATCACTGGCAGCAGCTCTGAAGCCGGGTGAGGTATTGTTGCTGGAAAACCTGAGGTTCCATTCTGCCGAGAACAATATCAAAACCGATGAGGAAAAAGCTGCCACAAGGGCCTTCGCCGCGAAGCTTGCTGCATATGCTGATGTATATGTAAATGATGCTTTTGGCACGGCTCATCGTGCCCACGCCTCAACGGCTGTAATAGCCGACTTCTTTGATACCGGTTCAAAAATGTTCGGGTTTCTGATCAATAAAGAGATCCAGGCAATGGATAAGGTCCTTCACAGCGATAACAAACCTGTTACAGCCATTATGGGGGGCGCCAAGGTATCCGACAAGATACAGCTGATTGAAAACCTGCTGGATAAGGTGGATAACCTGATCATCGGAGGAGGAATGACCTATACTTTTATCAAAGCCCGCGGGGGTGAGATCGGTAACTCTCTGTGTGAAGAGGATAAAATGGATGTGGCCAACAGACTTGTAAAGAAAGCTGAAGAGATGGGAGTGAACCTGATCCTTCCGGTGGACCAGGTACTTGCTGATAAATTCGATAATGATGCTTCCACCCTGCTGGCCGGAATTGACCAGGGACGGGAGGGATTCATGGGACTGGACATAGGAGACAGATCTGTTGAAGTTTTGTCGGAAGTGATCATGAACTCCAAAACTATCCTCTGGAACGGACCCATGGGTGTTTTCGAGATGCCAAGTTTTCAGAAAGGGACAGTAAAAATTGCTAAAGCAATAGCTGAAGCAACAGCTGCAGGCGCTTTCAGTCTGGTGGGCGGAGGTGATTCCGTAGCCGCGGTAAATAAATTTGGCCTGGCCGATAAGGTGAGTTATGTTTCCACCGGAGGCGGAGCAATGCTTGAATATATTGAAGGAAAGGTCTTGCCCGGCATCAAAGCCATTAAAGGTTAGACCAGGAATTATAACAATGGACCCTGCACTTCAACAGGCCATTTTCAGGATCAACGATCACAGAACCTTCAGGGAAACTGCCCTGAAGGTTTTTTATTTCCAGGCAGAACAGTGCCGGGTATACCGTGACTACATCGAAGGTCTGGGTGTCAGGCCCGATTCAGTCCGCCGGATTGAAGAGATTCCGTTCCTCCCCGTTGAATTTTTTAAGTCCCATACTGTTCTTTCCGGGAGGACCGATGCCAGACTGGTTTTTGAAAGCAGCGGTACCAGCCTGTTGTCCCCCTCACGGCATCATATTGCAGAACCCTCTCTCTACATCGAGAGCTTCACCAGG
>CAZIAU010000324.1:0-4474 GCA_964536755.1 uncultured Bacteroides sp.
GCCTATATTTTTGAGGTCTATTACCGGAAAGCATGAGGATTATTGGAAATATGATTGTGACCCTTTTCCCGCTCTCTTTTTAAGGCGGACGAGTCACTCTGTTCACTTTTCAAACCAATAATTCTCCAATCATGTCACAAGTTAGTCTCAAATCAAAGTTCTCAAAATCTTTTGTCAGTGAATTTTTTCTGGATCTGCGCGAAGCCATAGCGGGATCGGATAGGGATTTCACACAGATCCCCTTAAGCAAGGCGATTTTATTGCTCAGTATACCCATGGTCCTGGAGATGATCATGGAATCAGTATTTGCACTGGTGGATATCTTTTTTGTTTCACGGATAGGTGCCGATGCGGTGGCTATTGTTGGGATTACTGAATCGTTAATGACCATCGTCTACTCTATCGGCATGGGCCTGAGTGTGGGTACAACTGCTCTGGTATCCAGGAGGATAGGTGAAAAGCGGCCAGAAGAGGCATCTGTGGCTGCCGTCCAGGCCATATTTATCGGGATCGTGGTCTCCCTGGTATTTTCGGCCGCAGGTATCTTTTTCGCAAAAGATCTCCTGCGGCTCATGGGGGCATCCGGACCCACCGTTGAAACAGGTTATATGTATCCGGCCGTTATGCTGGGCGGCAACGCTGTGATCATGCTTCTGTTCATTATCAATGCGGTATTCAGGAGCAGTGGCGATGCTGCTATTTCCATGAGGGTGTTGTGGTTTGCCAATATTCTTAATATCATCCTGGACCCTTTGCTGATTTTCGGCATCGGACCTTTCCCGGAATTAGGGGTCCAGGGTGCCGCAGTAGCCACTAATATCGGAAGGGGCATTGCGGTGATTTACCAGCTTTATCTGCTGGGGAAGGGCAGATACAGGGTAAAAGTGAAGGCCGGGCAGGTTGTGATCAGGATCAGGGAAGTGGGCAAACTCATAAAGCTTTCCCTGGGGGCAATAGGACAGAATTTAATTGCCACTTCTTCATGGATCTTTCTTGTATGGGTGATCACCGGCCTTGGAGAAGAGGTGGTGGCCGGGTATACCATTGCCATCAGGCTTGTCATGTTCATATTGTTGCCCGCCTGGGGGATGGCCAATGCGGCGGCCACACTTGTGGGCCAGAACCTGGGGGCCGGCAAACCGGAGAGAGCTGAAAGGTCAGGATGGGTGGTCGGTATCGGGAATATGGTTTTACTTGGGCTGGTATCTATTATCTTTGTATCCATACCCGATGCATTCGTTGGCTTTTTCATCGATGGCAACCGGGAACCCATTGTTATGCAAAGCGGGGTGACATGCCTGAGGATAGTGAGCTTCGGGTTCATGATCTATGCCATGGGGATGGTAATGATCAATTCCATTAACGGGGCCGGTGATACGGCAACACCGGTATGGATGAACTTCATTGCCTTCTGGTTGATGGAGATCCCGCTTGCTTACCTGTTCACCAGGGTATTTGATCTGCGTATCCAGGGAGTTTGCTATGCAATCCTCCTGGGAGAGGGGACTCTGACCTTCCTGGGCATGGCAATATTCAGACGGGGAAGGTGGAAACTGAAAAATGTGTGAGCCTTATAATGATTTTCGAATGTCTGATGTGATAATTTTTGATATTAAGCGTTTTGCGGTACATGACGGGCCCGGTATCCGGACCACGGTATTCCTGAAGGGTTGCCCGCTCAGGTGCTGGTGGTGCCACAATCCTGAAAGTCAGTCCGGGGAGCCTTTTACAGTTGAAGTCGAGAGAAAAGTGGAAGGTAAAACCCTACCTGCAACAAAGAGTTACGGGGAGAAGATCAGTACGCTCGATCTGATGAATATCATACTCAGGGACCGCCATTTTTTTGAAGAATCGGGGGGAGGGGTAACTTTTTCAGGGGGTGAACCCATGATGCAGTTTGAAGGTCTGAAGAACCTGCTCCGTGATTGCAGGCGGAACGGTCTGCATACCACCCTGGATACCTGCGGTTTTGCCAGGCAGGAGCTGTTTAAGGGGATTATGGATGATACTGATCTTTTCCTGTATGACCTGAAAAATATGGATCCGGGGCTACATAGGACCTATACCGGAGTGGATAACAGGCTGATCCTCTCCAATGCCGATTTTCTCCTGGAGCACGGAGCCAATGTCATTTTCCGGATACCTGTGGTGCCAGGCATAAACACATCTTCGGCCGAACAAGAACTTTTTTCAGGTTTTCTTGAATCGAGGAAGGCACTGATAAAGGAGGTGCACCTGCTTCCTTATCACGGGATTGCAGGGAATAAATACTTCAGGTTACGGATGAAAAACCGGCTTCCCGAAGTGAAAGAGCCTGAGCCTGTTTTCCTGGAGAACCTGAAGAAGAGATTTGAAAAGAAAGGCCTTGAAGTTTTTATCGGGGGTTAGTAACTTTGAATTGCTGACATTAATGACTGAAGGTAGTGATTTAAAGTAATGCCTGTAAGTAATGACTGAAAGAACAGAGAGACTGAGAAGGGAAAGCCTGAATGCAGTGAACCGGTTGTCAGCCGAGCGGGGACTCCTGGTCACGCAATTCTATAAGGCGCTTTCGGCCACGGAATATTCCGCCCCTGTACAGCGGGCAAAGGCATTTGAATATATCCTTGCCAATAAGTACATCTGCATCAATCCAGGAGAGTTGATAGTCGGCGAACGGGGCCCTGCACCCAAGGCAACACCAACCTATCCCGAGATAAACCTCCACTCTTCCGAGGACCTTGATATACTTGACAGCAGGAAAAAAGTCTCCTTCAGGGTGGACGCGGAAACCAGGAAGGCCTTCGAGGAGGTGATCATTCCTTTCTGGAGCGGGAAGACCAACCGTGACCGGATCTTCGAGAATCTGGACAACTCCTGGAAAGAGGCCTATTCGGCAGGGGTATTTACCGAGTTCCAGGAACAGCGGGCCCCCGGTCATACGGTCCTGGGAAACAATATCTACAGGAAAGGTATGAAGGATATCATTCTGGATATCCATGCTGCCATGAACAGGCTGGATTTCATGAATGATCCGCAGGCATATGACAGGAGGGAGGAGCTGAAGGCGATGGAAATCACAGCCGGGGCATTGATCATGTATGCGGAGCGGCATGCAACGGCACTGGATGAACTGGCCGGAGCAGAACCGGATCCTGTAAGAAAGCAGGAGTTAATAAAGATGGCAGCTATCTGCAGGAAAGTGCCTGCTGAGGCTCCCGCTACAATGCATGAAGCCCTGCAGTATTACTGGTTCGTGCACCTGGGCGTGATCACCGAGCTGAACCCGTGGGATTCCTTTAACCCGGGCCGCCTCGACCAGCACCTCTGGCCTTTCTATAAGAATGACCTGGAAACAGGACTACTCGACAGGGACTCTGCTGTGGAACTGCTGCAATCTTTCTGGATCAAATTCAATAACCATCCATCACCGCCCAAGGTGGGTGTTACAGCCGAAGAGAGCAATACATATACCGATTTCTGCCTTATTAACCTGGGTGGCCTGAAGGAGGATGGATCGGATGCTGTCAATGAACTCAGCTATATACTGTTGGATGTGATCGAGGAGATGAGGCTGCTGCAGCCCTCATCCATGGTCCAGGTCAGCAGGAAGAGTCCTGACAGTTTCGTGGACCGTGCCATACAAATTGTGAAAACAGGGTTCGGCCAGCCATCCATTTTCAATACGGATGCCATTATCCAGGAGCTTGTTAACCAGGGAAAAAGAATTGAAGATGCCCGCAACGGGGGAGCATCGGGTTGTGTCGAAAGCGGGGCCTTTGGAACCGAGGCCTATATCCTTACAGGATATTTTAACCTTGTAAAAGTCCTTGAGATCACCCTTCACAACGGAGTGGATCCCGTGACCGGAAAGACCATAGGGATAGCGACCGGCAATCCGGCCGGGTTCAGATCTTTTGATGAACTCAGGGAGGCCTTTACAAAACAGTTAAACCATTTCATTGATATTAAGATAAGAGGCAATAATATTATCGAGCGTATATTCAGCACCCATATGCCGGTACCCTTTCTCTCCCTGCTGATCGATGACTGCGTGGAGAACGGAAAGGACTATAATTCGGGAGGGGCCAGGTACAACACCAGCTATCTGCAGGGGGTCGGCCTCGGGTCGATTACCGATATGATGGAATCACTGGAGCATCATGTTTTTGATAATGGCTCCATCCCCATGCCAACCTTCCTGAAAGTCCTGTCCGATAATTTTGAGGGACACGATGAACTGCGGGCCACACTGCTTTACGATACACCCAAATACGGGAATGATGATGAGGCGGCTGACAGGCATGCCAGGTGGGTGTTCGAGGCATTTTATGATGCTGTTAACGGAAGAATGAGCCCCAGGGGCGCTGCATACCGTATCAATATGCTCCCCACCACGAGTCATGTTTATTTCGGGAAGGTTGTTGGTGCAACTCCCGATGGCCGGCTTGCCCGTGAACCGCTGTCGGAGGGGATCTCACCCGTCCAGGGGATG
>CAZIAU010000325.1:0-4472 GCA_964536755.1 uncultured Bacteroides sp.
TTGGCGCACTTAACAAGAAACTGGACCTTCATTCAGGATATACAAGTGCTAAGATCCTTAAACTTGCAAAGGGTTTTGAGGAAGTGGACGCCGAATTATCGTACGGTGGGATCTACGTTGATGTGGAAGACGGGGCCTCCTTTAAAACTCAACTTGAGTCCAAATACGGAAATATTAAGATTGCCCAGGATGGCAAACTGAACACCTCCAGGGAGAGCAACTATAAAAAGGTATGGGGCTCCGTAGGATCAAGTCCCAGATCCACCATGCACCTGATCACAAAATACGGGAATATCGAGATTGAATAATTAAGACCCGAAATCAAGAATTAAAGGGCTTTTAATTCAGCCTCTTTTTTTGTTTTCGCCTCTGGAGCATTATTCTGCTCTTCTTCGATTAAAATAGAGTGAGGGATTCCTCTTTGCGGGTTGAAGCCGGTATTCCCTGTTGTCAACTTCAATTATACCCGAGGCTCTGTTTTCTTCAAGGCCGAGTTTGAATGGCACCAGAACTCCCTCTCCAAAATCCAGGACAAGTACATCTTTACTGGAACTGATGCATACTCCTGCTGCACCCTTGGGAATCAACACATTATCCTGAATAAGGAGGTTCCGACTATCATGTAACCGGGTATTGCCGGCAGCAAAATTGTTGATCCTGACTCTCCTGTCATTGTCCGTGTAAAGTAAATCATGTTTTTTCAGGATATAATGGAGTTTTACTCTTTCATTAGGGGTAACATTATACTTCCCGAAATTACTATATGATACCTCCCTGTAAGTGGAACAGGAGGATGCGATAGAAATTATAAATAAGAATAAACAAATGGCCGGTTTCATGATTCCCCTGATATTTCAATGGTCATATACTTAAACTTACGCTGCTTTTTAACTAATATTGCCATGTGATCCTTATTCCTTCCATCAAAAAAGCTGATCCCATGAAACCATTTAGTAAAATTCTGTCCGTCATCATCTTTTTCCTGACAACAGCATGCATTTCGCAGAATAAGAACCCGGCAGGATCAGATGAAACTGAAGTTCCCTACGAATATGCAATTGTTCTGCACGGCGGAGCCGGTTCCATGAATTTTGATAACCTTCCTGAACCGGAACAAAAGAGGTATATGCATGCGCTGGATAGCTCCCTTCAGATTGGACTGGATTTATTAAAAGGCGGGGAAAGCAGCCTGGATGCAGTTGAAGCGGTAATTCGCAGCATGGAGGATAATCCCCTTTTCAATGCCGGAAAAGGAGCTGTATTCACTCACGAGGGGAAAAATGAGCTCGATGCCTCGATTATGACCGGCCAGGACCTGAACGCCGGGGCAGTGGCCGGGGTAACCGATATAAAAAATCCTATCTCGGCAGCGAGGGCGGTGATGGAGAGTTCGGAACATGTTATGCTGGCCGGACAAGGAGCTTCGGTTTTTGCGGCTGAAATCGGACTTGAAAAGGTTGATCCCGACTATTTTTTCACGCAAAAACGTTTTAAATCATTGCAGCGGGCCCTGGAGAGGGGTAAACATGGAACTGTCGGGTGCGTTGCACTGGATAAAAAGGGAAATCTTTGTGCTGGCACCTCCACGGGTGGAATGACCAACAAGAGATACGGGCGTATCGGGGATTCACCTATAATCGGCGCAGGTACCTATGCCAATAATGCAACCTGCGGGGTATCAGCTACCGGCCATGGCGAATTTTTTATACGTTATGCGGTGGCCCACGATATATCCGCACTTATGGAATACAAAGGTATGGATGTGGAATCAGCTGCAAAAGAGGTCATTGACCGAAAGCTGGTTAAAGCCGGAGGCAGTGGAGGGGTGATCTGCCTGGACCATAATGGAAGAGCTGCCATGGTTACAAATACCAGTGGAATGTTCAGGGCCTATGGCAATTCAGACGGTGAAAGAGAAGTTGCCATATTTTAGTGCACTGTGCACTACTCTGCAATACGCACTTTGAATGGCAGAAAGGTCATGAAATCGGTGTGATGGACTATGCAGGCCTCGGTACTGCGTTTGACCAGGTCTCCTTCACCTGCATGGGCGGCGATAATGTGACAGACTTCTGCAGGTATGCCACAACTTTCGGCCAGAGAGACCCCCGAGAATGGATGGCGCAGATATTTACCGTAGGTTCCCTGATTGGCCCTGCCATTCTCATCCAGCACATATTCCAGAAGCTTACCCACATCTGCCAGTATAGCCCCTGAAATTAAGATATCCATGTTTACCGGCAGTTCATCTCCGAAGAACTCGTTCATCTTGAGACCGCTTTCCCGCGCTATATGGACCACTGCGCGTTTGTGGTCCATGAAACTTACCCTGAGGTCCGGTCCGCAAAGCAGCGTGAAGGGTATCCGTTTCAGGTCATCGGCCCCAAGTACACTCTTTTCAAGGGCTTTGTTCCATACCATTGCTGTTTTGGCACGAAGATCAGGATCGGTTATCCAGTTGATTTCCGGCCACAATTCCAATACTTCAGGATTGATTGTTTCCATAGGTCTGGTAATTAGAGTTTGTTAATAATTGCATCGGCCATTTGCCTCGTGGAGGCCGCTCCGTTCTTGATCACATCGGCCCGCCCTGCCAATTTCATCATATCATACGTCCGAACCTTACCCTCAAGGATAACAGCGGCAATTGACTTTCTAATTCTTGCCGCAATGCTGGCTTCGCCCATATGGTCCAGCATGAGGCAGGCAGATTCAATCATGGCGATCGGGTTCACAATACTATCGGGGTAACCGGCATATTTGGGTGCCGATCCGTGAGTGGGCTCGAACACAGCTACCTCTTCTCCAAGGTTGGCGCTGCAAGCAAATCCAAGCCCGCCGATCAAACCGGCAAATCCATCCGACACGATATCCCCGAACATATTCCCGGCGACGATCACTCCATAGTCTTCAGGATTTTTGGTCAGCCACATCATCTGTGCATCTATATTGGTGTTCCATAACTCGATTCCGGGGAAATCTGCCGCCTGGATCTCCCGGGCCATCTTATACATCATACCTGAGGTTTCCCTGATTACATTTGGTTTTTCACAAACAGTAACACTTCTGTATCCATTCTTTTCTGCATATTCGAAAGCAGCCCTGATGATTCTTTCAGTGGCTTTCTTCGTGAATATCCTGGTAGAAACAGATAGTTCCTCTGCCGGAACATTACCAAAATTCTTGACAAATCTGGGGTGTGAGGCAAGTCCCCTGTAAACAATTTCCGGAGGATTGCTCCATTCAACGCCACCGTACAGGCCCTCAGTATTCTGTCTGAATATGACCACATTAATTTCGGGCTCCTCAATGATGCCCCCCGCTCCCCTTCGGATAAAGTTGAGAGGATTGCCTTTATAGGTCCTGCAAGGCCTGATGCATATATCCAGGTTAAAATGTTGCCTCAAACCTACAATTGGGCTGGAATATACCAGGCCCTGATCCTTCAGCGCCTGATCCAGCTCGGAAAAAGCAGCATCCTTGGGTTTACTTGTTATGGCCCCGAAAAGGCCGATCTTATGCCTGGTGAGAAGTTCAATTGTCCTTTCCGGCAGTGGATTCCCTTCCCTTTTCCAGAATTCCCATCCGATATCCCCTTCAATATAATCGGCATCAAAACCTGCTTTGCTGAGAACGCGCAGGGTTTGCTCGAGTACAACTCTGCCGATGCCGTCCCCGGGTAAGGCAACAATAGTTCTTTTCATCATGTTCATAAACAAATTAAAGTTCGATTTCAGAAATGTTATTTTTGTTAAATTTAAATTATAATTATGTCCAAATAATAGTTTTTAATCATATTTGAGATAAATATATTACATAACATAAAGCCATAATATTCAGTCCGTCAATGCAAAAGTTAAATGAGCTCCATCCCCGGGAGGTGTGGTACTATTTTGAAAAAATTCTTGCCATTCCCAGGATATCTAAAAAGGAGGGTAAGATCATTGCCTACATTGAAGATTTTGCCCGCAGACACCAGCTCTCATGCATAAAAGATGAAGTCGGAAACCTTCTGATTTCCAAACCGGCCAGTGCAGGCATGGAGTCACGCAAAGGTGTTATTCTTCAGTCTCATATGGACATGGTAGGAGAGAAGCAGGCAGGTATTGCACATGATTTCGACAGGGATCCGATTGAACCTTTTATTGAAGAGGGCTGGGTAAAAGCCAGGGGTACTACGCTTGGAGCCGATGATGGTATTGGAATTGCATCCTCACTGGCTATCCTTGCTTCCAGTGATATTGAACATGGCCCCTTGGAGTGCCTCTTTACTGTTGATGAAGAGAGCGGGATGACAGGGGCTCTTGGTCTTAAACCCGGTTTCCTGAAGGGATCAGTTTTACTGAACCTTGATTCGGAGGATGAAGGAGAAGTTTTCATCGGCTGTGCAGGCGGAATCGATACTGTGGCCTCTCTAAAACTTGAGAAGAAGAGGACAAAGAGGAATTCCATTGCATTTAGGGTAATGGTTG